>CADEGB010000093.1:3637-12981 GCA_902826755.1 uncultured Gemmatimonadota bacterium | reverse complement strand
GGTGTATGGCATCGCGCCGCACGACCCGGGGATCGTCGGGAGCGCGGCCCTGGCCCTGGCGGCGGTGGCGCTTCTGGCGTGCGCTTTCCCGGCCCGCCGGGCAATGAAGGTCAATCCGCAGGAGTCGCTCCGAGCCGATTGACCTCATTCCCGTCGTGCCTCAGCGCAAGCCGACCATCTCCTTCACCGACGCGATCAGCTTGGCCGAGTCGTAGCCGACGCCTTCCTTGAACACCAGCGTCACCTTCCGAATTTCCGCCGGCCGCGCCACCGGATCGCCATTGATGACCACCAGATCGGCCGCTTGCCCCGCGGCGATCGTGCCGAACCGCTTGGCCTCGCCGAGAATTCGGGCGCCGTTGGCGGAGAGGACCTGGATCGCTTCGACCGGCGTGAAGCCCCCCTCGAGAAACAACTCGTAGTTGCGTTGATCGCCGAAGCCGGCCGGAACCCCGCCGATGCCGGAGGGGTCGACGCCGGCCCCCAGGAGTCCGCCAGCCCGGACGAACGCGAGCTCATAGGCGAGCATCTTCTTGAACGCGGCCTCGGTCACCGCGGCGCTCCGGCCCGCCGGGCTGGCCAGGTGCTTGCGGGCCTCGAGGTACGCCTCCCGCGCCGGCGGATACAGGACGTCCATCGTCCGCTGCTCGATCGGCGGCCGGCCAGCCATCAGGCCCTCGATGATCACCACCGTGGACGTCATCGCCACCCCGTGGTCGACCATGTCCTTGAACGTGGCCTTCACGGCCGGGCCGTTGAGGTCGAGCTTCTCGAACACGCTCATCTTGACCCCGGGGCACTGGTCCGGCCGTTTGTCGGGGTCGTACTCCTGATTGGCAAAGAGGCCGTGCTCGACGGCGTCCATCCCAGCCGCCACCGCCTCCCGGTAGCCGATCGAGCACAGATGCCCGGTGACCTTGACCCCGTGTTTGTGGGCCTCTTCCACCAGCGCCTTGAGAGCGGGCCGGGTTATGCGGTCGTAGGCCTTGAGCCAGGACGCGCCTTCTTCGGCCCAGTACGCGGCCTCGCGCCGGGCAGCTTCCGGGGTGACGATCTCGTGCATGATGCCGTGATTGCCACCGGGCCCGTTGATGTAGGGACCGGTGACGTACATCCGGGGTCCCACGGTTTCGCCCTGATCGATGGCGCGCTTGAGGATGAGATCCTGATAGGGCGCGATGCTCCCGGTCGTCCGGATGGTGGTGACCCCGGCGGCCAGATAGAGACGGGGCGCGCTGACCGGCTGATGGACGTAAGGCCAGCTGGCCCCGCCGTAGAACGTGTGGTTGTGGAGGCCGACCATGCCGGGAATGACCGTGTGACCCGGAAGGTCGAGAACTCTGGCGCCAGCCGGAATCGCCGCGGAGCCGCTCGGCCCAACCCAGGTGATTCGGCCGCGCACGACGATGATGGTCTGGCCATCCTTGGGCGGCGCGCCAGTACCATCAATGACCCTGACCTTGGTGAGGGCAACGACCGGGGCATCCACGGCCACGAACGCCCGTTCGGCAGGGGGGAGGTTGGCGGGGGCTTGCGCCCAGGCGCCCGCCGGCAGGCAGGCCAGCAGCATCAATCGACCGACCATCGCGATGTTCTCCAGAGGGGATGTCCCTAAGCTAGCGCGGGAATCGTCCTGACGCACCGCTGTCGTGGCCCTCGGGCTTGACGGCCGCGGGCCCGTCACCCTAGCTTGGGTTCGTTGGTCACCTGACATCGAGGAGCCACTGCTCGTGATCGCCCGCTCGCCGAACGCCGGAATGATGTGTTGTTGTCGACTGGACATCCCCTCGGGGGTGGCCCGCGCCAGCACGCGTCCCGGTCAGGCGGATCCGAGCTAGACTCCCGCCCCCCCCGTTCCCGACGCCCGGCCCGGTTCACTCTCGTGAACCGGGCCTTTTTCGTTTTCCCGTAACGCCGTGAGGAATGCCGTCATGACGTACCACCCCGACACCCTCGCCATTCACGCCGGCCAAGTGCCCGACCCCACCACCAACGCCCGGGCGGTGCCGATCTACGCCACCACCAGCTACGTCTTCAACAGCACCGAACACGCCGCCAACCTGTTCGGCCTCCGGGAGTTCGGCAACATCTACACCCGGATCATGAATCCAACCACCGACGTGTTCGAGAAGCGGATCGCCGAGTTGGAAGGCGGCGTGGCGGCTCTCGGGGTGGCGAGCGGACAGGCCGCGGAAACGCTGACTATCCTCAACCTGGCCCGTCAGGGCGACAACATCGTGTCGTCCCAGACGCTCTACGGCGGGACCTACAATCTTTTCGCGTACACCCTGCCGAAGTGGGGCATCACCACCACGTTCGTCGACATTCACGACCTCGATCGCGTCAAGGCAGCCATCGATGATCGGACGCGGGCCCTCTACGTCGAAACGATCGGCAACCCGCGGCTCGACGTGCCGGACTTCGCCGCCCTCGCGGCGATTGCCCACGACGCGGGGCTTCCGTTGGTGGTCGACAACACGTTCGGGGCGGCCACCCTGGCCCGGCCCATCGCGCATGGCGCCGACATCGTGGTGCACTCCGCCACCAAGTGGATCGGCGGGCACGGCACCTCGATTGGCGGGGTCGTGGTCGACGCCGGGAAGTTCGACTGGGCCGCGCCGGCGGCCCGTGCCCGGTTTCCGGAGTTTTCGTCGCCCGATCCGTCGTACCACGGGCTGGTCTACACCGAGGCGTTCCAGAACCTGGCCTTCATCATCAAACTCCGGGTCCAACTGCTCCGCGACCTGGGACCCGCGCTCTCGCCGTTCAATGCCTTTCTCTTCCTGCAGGGGCTCGAAACCCTGCCCCTCCGGATCCGCCGGCACTCCGAGAACGCGCTCGAACTGGCCCGGTGGCTGAGCCGCGATCAGCGAGTCGAGTGGGTGTCGTACCCGGGACTCGCGACGCATCCGGAGCACCGGAACGCGGTTCGCTACCTCGAAGGCGGGTTCGGCGGGGTGTTGACGTTCGGGGTCAAGGGCGGGCACGCCGCGGCCCGCGGGGTGATCGACCGGGTCAAGCTGTTTTCGCTCCTGGCCAACGTCGGCGACGCCAAGTCGCTCATCATCCACCCGGCCTCGACGACCCACGAGCAGCTCACTGCCGAGCAGCAGCGCGCCACCGGGGTCGTCCCGGAACTGATCCGGATTTCGGCCGGCCTCGAAGACGTCCGCGACCTGATCGCCGACCTCGACCAGGCGCTCGGTGAGGTCCCCAGCGGAACCGACCCACGCCGTGCCACGGCGGGGGTCGCGTGACGATTGGTCAACCCGGAGTGGCCGCGGACCTGGCGTCGTCCGCCGGCCGCCCCGGGACCGACTTTCGTCTCGGGACCTTTCACCCCCAGCGCGGCGGCGTCATTCCCGACGCGGTCCTGCGCTACCGGGTCTTCGGGGACCCCGGGCTGATCCCCGCTCGCGGCGCCTCCCTGGTGTTCCACGCACTGACCGGGACGCCGGACCTCGATCAGTGGTGGGGCCCGCTGGTGGGACCGGGACGGGCCCTCGACCCCACCAGTGTCCCGGTAGTGGCCGCCAATCTGCTCGGCGGCTGCTCGGGTTCGACCGGGCCGCGCGAGCCTGACGGCGACTTCCCTCCCCTCACGCCCGCGGATCTGGCCCGCGCCCACGAGCCGTTGCTCGAGCACCTCGGCGTCACCCGACTGCACGTCGTCACGGGCGGCTCGCTCGGCGGCATGGTGGCGCTCCACTGGGGCCGGCAATCGCCGGTGCCCGTCGATCGACTGGTGGTCCTCGCGGCCCCGGCCCGCTCCACGGCCCAGACGATCGCCTGGAACACCGCCCAGCGGATGGCAATCGAGGCAGACCCGGCCTGGGCGGGCGGGCGCTACCCGCCGGGACGCGGGCCGGCCGCCGGTCTCGCGGCCGCGCGGGCCATCGCGATGATCACCTATCGATCCGCCGCTGAGTTGGATCACCGATTTGGGCGGGGCCGAACCCAGTCGCCGGACCGGTTCGATGTCGATGGCTATCTCCGTCGCCACGGTGAGAAGCTGGTCGCGCGATTCGACGCCAGGAGTTATCTGACCCTCATGGACGCGATGGATCACCACGACGTCGGCGATCCGGTACGGGCCGCAACCGAAACGGCCAGAAGGGTCCGGCGAGTCATCGGCGTCGGGATCGACACCGACATGCTCTATCCGGCCGCCGACGTCCGCCGATGGGTCGAGGCGTACGCGCGGGCCGGGGTGACCGCGGAGTACCGGCAGATCAACTCTCTCCACGGCCACGACGCGTTCCTGATCGAGTTCGGTCAGCTCGCGCCGATCCTCCGACCGGAACGGGACCCCGCCCTCGACGCGAGCCCCTGACGGTCGGCCTTGGCAACGGCGGCGGTGAGCGCCATTATCGACACCGTGCCCAGGATGACCATGAGCCCGCGAGTCCGCACCGTCATTGCCCTCGCCGCGGCGGCGACCATCGGCGGCGGATGCCGCCGGGCCGTTCCCGAACCCGGCGTTTCCGCCGACCTCGCCCGCGAACGCGCCGGCGCGATCCGGGACCTCCGCTACGATCTCCAGATCCGGATCCCCGAGCGGCGATCCGACCCGGTCACCGGTCGGGTGGAGATCACCTTTTCGTGGGTGGCGTCCCCGCGGTCGCTGGTCCTGGATTTCCAGGCCCCAGCCGGCAACGTCCGGTCGGTGATGGTCGCGGGCCAGGCGGTGCCATTCACCACCCCGGAAGATCACATCGTCATCCCGGCCGACGCACTCACCGCCGGGGCCCAGTCGGTGACGGTCGAGTTCATCGCCACCGACGCGGCGCTGAACCGCCAGGACGACTTCCTCTACGCCCTCTTCGTGCCCAACCGGGCCTCGACCGCGTTCCCCGTCTTCGACCAGCCCGACCTCAAGGCGCGCTATCGCCTGACCATGGCCGTGCCCGCCGGGTGGACGGCCATCGGCAACGGATCGCTCACGGCCCGCGACAGCGTCGACGGTCCGGTGGCCCGCTTTGCCGAAACGGCGCCGATCAGTACCTACCTCTTCACGTTTGCCGCTGGGAAGCTCAGCGAGGAGCGGGCCGAGCGGGACGGCCGCCTGCTCACGATGTACCACCGGGAAACCGACTCGACCAAGCTGGCCCGCAATCGCGACGCGATCTTCGATCTCCACGCGGCCTCGCTCCGATGGCTCGAGGCCTATACCGGGATTCCATACCCGTTCGAGAAGTTCGCGTTCCTGGCGGTCCCGTCATTCCAGTTCGGCGGAATGGAACATCCCGGGGCCGTCTGGTATCGGGCCGAGTCGCTGTTTCTCGACCCGACGGCCAGCCGAAACCAGGAACTCGGCCGCGCCAGTGTCATTGCCCACGAGACCGCCCATATGTGGTTCGGCGATCTGGTCACCATGCGCTGGTTCGACGACGTCTGGATGAAGGAGGTCTTTGCCAACTTCATGGCGGCCCGGATCGTGGGGCCGTCGTTCCCCGACATCGACCAGGATCTCCGGTTCTTCCAGGCCCATCACGTCGGCGCGTACGGAGTGGACCGAACCGCTGGCACCAATCCGATCCGGCAACCGCTCGGCAACCTCCGCGAGGCCGGCTCGCTCTACGGCGCCATCATCTATCAGAAGGCCCCGGTGGTCATGCGCCAGCTGGAGCTCCTGGTCGGCGACTCGACCTTCCGCGAGGGCCTCCGCCGCTATCTCACGAGGTATCGGTTCGGGAACGCGGCCTGGCCCGAGTTGATCGCGATTCTCGACGAGTTGTCCGAAGAAGATCTCGCCGCCTGGAGCCGCGCCTGGGTCGAAGAACCCGGCCGCCCCACGATCACCGCCGAATGGGTCGATTCCGGCCTGGTGGTGAGCCAGTCGGACCCGGTTCCGGCGCGGAACCTCCGATGGACCCAGCCGATCGCGGTCGCGTTCGGGGGCCCAGACTCGGTGGCGACTCGACGCGTATCGCTTCGCGGCGCCCAGGCGCTCGTACCCCGGGCGCCCCGGGGCGGCTTCGTGTTGCCCGGGGTCGACGGCGTCGGGTACGGTCGCTTTCGGCTCGACTCGACCAGCCGGCAGTTGCTGTTGACCGACATCGGCCGGTTGCCGACGGCGGTGGCCCGTTCGGTGGGTTGGCAGACGCTCTGGGAGGAAGTGCTCGACGGGACCCTGCCACCGGCGCGGTTCCTTGCGGCGGCCCTCGCGGCGCTCCCCGCGGAACCAGCCGAACTGGTCGGGCTGCAACTGGTCGGTCTGATCGGCGGTGGCTATTGGCGGTACCTGACCGACGCCGAGCGGCGGGCGCTGGCGCCGACGGTGGAGCGAGTGTTCTGGGCGGAGCTCGAACGCGCCACCACGCCCGGACGCAAAGGCGCCTTCTTCAACGCCATCGTCGGCGCGACGCTGACCTCCGACGGCGTGGCGCGGTTGGAGCGGATCTGGCGGAAAGCGGAGACCCCGCCGGGTCTCCCGTTGATGGAGGCCCAGTATGTGGACCTGGCCGAAGCGCTCGCGCTCCGGAGCGTGGCGGGTGCCGAGGCCATTCTGACCGAGCAGGAAAGCCGGATCTCCAACCCCGATCGGTTGGCCCGGTTCCGCTTCGTGCGGCCCGCGCTGAGCGCCGACTCCGCCGTCCGGGACTCGGTGTTCCGAAGCCTCGCGTCGCTCGACAACCGCCGTCGGGAAAACTGGGTCCTCGACGTGATGGGGGCCCTCAACCATCCGCTCCGCGCCACCAGCTCCCTCGCCCGGCTCGGCCCGAGCCTCGACCTCGGCCTCGAGATCCAGCGCACCGGCGACATCTTCTTCCCGCTCGGCTGGTTTTCGGCGGCCCTGGGCGGCCACCAGTCCGCCGCGGCCGCCGACACGGTGGTCCGGTTTCTCGAACGCCACCCCGACTATCCCGCCCGGCTCCGCGGCAAGCTCCTCCAAGCAGCGGACGGGCTCTTCCGCGCGGCGGCGATCACCGACGGATGGCGATCGCCGCGGTCGGTGGCTCGGTAGCTGGACTGATGAGACTTCCGACCTGACGACGGTGCTCCTCGTCGGGGTCTAGTCGGAAGCGGCCTCGATCCGGGTGCCAAGGCGGTTCAAGTCGCCCGAGCGCATCGTGTCGCCCACCGCCGCCCCGAACGGGTTGAACAGGTCGCGCCGGGACATGCGGTGGCGAAAGAGGCTCCCGCCGATCTCAACCGTCGAATCGTCGATCACCCGCCAGGGTCCGACCAGGCCCGCCCTCTGGTTGACGAGCCGGCCATCGGCCAGGAACTGGATGGGATCTCCCTCACCGGTCGACACGGACCAGCGGTCCGAGAAAGCGACGAACCGTCCGTTGATCAAGAGCTCGGGGGTAATCGGCCGATCGATGCCGGGCGGGAGCGCCCGGTCCGGCTGCCGGGCGGTCCCTCGCTGGCAGGCGGCCGAGACGACGAGCAGACTGAGGCAAACCGCGGACCCACCCTTCATTCGACCTCCGATCTGACGACCGTCCCGGCGCTCGATCTTCCAGCCTACCGTCGGGGACGGGTTAGCAACAAGTAGATCGTAATCATGTGGGCCTCCTGGTGGGGTGCCCGCTCGCGGGCAGGCTCGAGCTTCCCCGAGAACATTCAACCGGAGCCGAGATCACGACACCCCTGGTGCGGGAGGGCCCCTACCCCCGGACGGGAGCGGAGGAAAGGCAAATCCCATTATCATTAATTGGTGTACTGTCTCGAAATGTGAACACGGCCAGATCGCAGGCCTCCGGCAATCCAACCCGTCAAGGAAACATGACAACCCAAGGAACGCTGCGTTGGCATCTAATTCTCGGCTGGGCAGGAACCCTTCTCTCCGCAGGCGTCTCCAGATCCGCGGCCAAGACGAAGCTCGCGCTCGACCAGGGCGGCTACGACTGGGCGGCGCTGGCGTACGCGGTGGGCTTCGGCGGATCGATGATCTGGTTCGGTTCGTCAGCGGGCGTCGCCGTATCGAACCTGTTTCCCGAGGCCAAATCCGTGGTCGCCTGGGTACGGGAGGGCTGGCACGTCGCCGTGGGGTACGCCGTCGGCTTCATCGCGCTGCAGGCTTTCATGGGCTGGCGCCCGTCCTGACACGAGCACGAACAGCGCGAGGACCCAGTGGAAGGCCACGGGAATCGCGCCGTGGCGCCAGAAGTCCGCGCCGTTGTCGAAGAGATTGACGGCGAGGCGGATGGCCATCACCGCGAAGTAGATGCCTGCGAGGATGCGCAGCGCGCCGGCCGTGCGCGGGTTGGCGCGCGCGAAGCTGCCGTTGCGAATGCGGCGATTCCAGGCGATGACCGCCATGAGCATGAGCGCCGCAATCTGCGCGGGCAGCAGCAGCGGGTAGGGCAGGAGGCCCGAATACCATGCCTCCATCGCCGGCAGCCACGCGGGCGCGAGCAGCATCACCTCGAACTGCCCGACCACGCGCGTGGCGAACAGCGCGACGCACGCCCACATCAACGTCAGCGCGCTGCAGGATCGGTTCACGTGAAGATCCCCCGCAGGTGGCGATACCAGTCGCTCTGGAAGATGCCCCGCGGATCGAGCCTCTGCTTCGTCGCGAGGAATTCACGGATCGCCGGATGAGCAGTTTCGATCTGCTCGCGTCCGGCGAAGCGGTGGTACGTGAGGAAGTAGCTGCCACGATGCCGCAGCGCGTGATCGATGAGCCGGCGGAAATGACCTCGAGCCCGCTCGACGTCCGGCGGTCGGTGATCGATGTGCAAGTTGAAGATCACGCAGGCCCAGGGTTCGCGCGCCCAGGGCAACGCGGTCTGCGATTCCGCCTCGATGAGCCGGATCGTGCCGTAGATGAAGTCCACGCCGTGCAGGCGGAAGTCGTGGCGCACGTCGTCCATGAAGCTCGTGAGCCGGGACCGCGGCACATAGAGCTCGGTGATCATCTCGCTGCCGCGGCAGGCGGCTCCGAGCCGGTGATCGAGCGCCCCGTGGTAGTCCTCGAGATACAGGTTCAGCTGGTGCGTATCGCTCCAGTAACGCTGGCCATGCGTCGCGAGATAGAAGGCCGTGAACCTGCGGAACGCGGTGGCCTTGTCGTTGTGCGCGAGCGTGAGCAGCTCGTTCCAGTCCCGTTGCGAGAGCCGCCGCTGGTCATGCGGGATCGGCCGGTCGTCGTCGACCGGACAGTAGGTGGACAACACCCCCGTGCGCAGGAACTCGGGGCTGTCGGGCGCCGTCGCGAACTGGAAGTCGCCGTAGAGATGGCCCGCGGCGATCCGGTCGTCGAACGCTTCCATGAGCCCGTCGATCTCGAGCCGCGCCACGCGTCTTTCTACCCGGACCCGAGGCACGAGCCGCAGAGTCACGGCCGTGACCACGCCGAACAACCCGTACCCGCCGCCCACATGGCGAAA
>CADEGB010000093.1:0-3627 GCA_902826755.1 uncultured Gemmatimonadota bacterium | reverse complement strand
AAAGGGCTCCGCATTCCGCTCGCGCGTGCACCGCACCACATCGCCATCCGCCGTGACCACCTCGAGCGCGTCGACGTCGGCCACGAAAGGCTGCGCGGCGAGGCCGCGGCCGTGAATGTTGGATGCCACGGCGCCGCCCAACGAGAGTCGGTCCGCTCCCGTCTGCTTCTGCCGGATTCCGCAAGTCCGCGCGGATCCCCGCTGCATCGACAGGTAACCGCGAATGAGGTCCGGCCACGTGATCCCGGCTTCCACTTCCATGAGCGCCGCGCCGCGATCGAGCCACCGCACGCCGGCGAGCCGCCGCGTGTCGAGCAGCGTTCCACCCGAGAGAAACTGTTGACCGCCCATCGAGTGACGCGCGCCAGCGATCGAGAGGGGTTGGGCCCGTGCTCCCGCCTGGAGCACGGCATCGACCACGTCGTGTACGCGGCGCGGTTCGACGATGCGCGACACGCACGTGCGGTTGAGCGCCGAGTGGGTGTCGTTCACCCAGGCGGGTGGCGCGGGTCGACGGACCGACTTCAGCCTCGCGTTCATGGCGCCGACGCTCGCCCAGCCGGGAGCGTATGGCAATACCAGGAACGGCGGTATTATCTCGCGATACCCGCAGTGCGGGTACAAATTCCGTGCGGTGAGGCAGAATCGGCGCCATGGGAGAGACGAACCGGATCATCCTGGCGCTCAAGCGCGCACTGCGCGCCCGCGGCATCACGTATGCAATGCTCGCGCGACGGATCTCGCTCAGCGAACCGTCGGTCAAACGCATCCTCTCGCGCGGTAGTTTGAGCCTGCCACGCCTGGAGCGCATCTGCGAAGCGTCGGGCATCGCGATGGAGGAACTGGTGCGCCCGGTGACGTCCGGTCCCGCCGAGACCTCCAGCACGCTCACGGCGGCGCAGGAATCCGCGCTCGCCGCGGACCCGCAGCTACTCGGCTGCTTCTACCTGCTGACCAACGGGCACACGCCGCGCGAGGTGGCGAACGAGCTCAATGCCGACGAAAAGCTCCTGCGGCGCTGGCTCGTGAGACTCGACAACCTCAACCTCGTCGAGCTGCGGGCGCGACTCGGCGCGCGCCTGCGCGTGCACGCGCCGATTTCCTGGCGGCAGGATGGCCCCATTCGCGCCACCTACGAAAAACAGGTGCGCGAGGAATTCATGCGGTCGAGCTTCCTGGCCGAGGACGAAACCCTCAACTTCCGCTCGGCGGAGCTGTCGGAGGCCTCTCGCGTGGTTCTGCAGCGCAAGCTTGCGCGGCTCACCGCGGATTTCAACGAACTCGCCGAACTCGATCGCCACCTGCCGAGCCGCGACAAGCGCAGCGTCGCGCTCATGCTGGCGTGCCGGCCGTGGGTATTTTCGATGTTCGATGGATTGAAAGGCCGCTCACGATGAGCAGGCCGAACGCGGTGACCCACGCGTAGTAGCCGGCGCGCAAGTCGCCGGCTTCGCCCGCGCGCGCGAGCTGCACGAGCCAGTAGAGATCGAGGATGAAGCACGCGATGGCGACCCTGATGAAAAAACCGGGCCGCGTCACGCGGCGCAGCGCGACGTGGGCGACGAGGACGATGAACGCGACATTCGTCGCGGCGCTGAGAACCTGCGGGACCGCTTCCTCCCCGGCCGTCGAGCTTCCCTTGTAGGGCCAGAGTGCCGAGAGGGAGTAGCGGAATGCTTCCCAGCCCCGCACCTCGTCGAACACCGGCAACACCCACGAAAGCAGCCAGAGCGCCGCCGCCAGCGCGGTGACGAGTCGCGTCGTGCGGTCGTTCACGCGGGACCGGTGATCACGAGGCCCACTTTTCCATCGGCGGCGCCGCTCAGCTGCAGCACCAGCTGTCGGCCGGCCGGCAAGTCGAACTCGACGACCTTGTGGAGCAGCGCGCACCCGGTGTGTCCGCGATGCGCGACCGACTCGAGGGCCTTGCCGGTACCGCGCATCGCGGCGACCTCGGGCGCCAGCTCCGGCGGCAATGACGCGCAATCTTCGTCCTGGTGAGCGAATGACGGCGAAACGGCTAACAAGAACGGCAGGAGAGCCCGCGCGAAGTACTGCATCGCGCGAGCCTACCGCAGATCAGCGCAGACTCAAGACTGTCGCGGGAATTCCGCGTTGATCTCCTGGTCCGTCTCGGAAAGCTGGCAACGTCCTTCGCCGCCACCGGCCATGCCGCGCGACGGACTGATCAGCGTGAACCGGCAGCGCATGTGCTCGCCATTCTCCGTGTGAAGGTTCGCGAGCACGCGGCCGCTGTACTCCTTCACGAACTCCGGGCCCTCGTCGTGCGCCCAGTAGCGCCACGCGCTGCGGCGATAGGGGCGGCCGCCCCAGCCGTACCACAGCGGTTCGAGCCGGTCGACGCGCGTGTCGCGCGTGATCTGGAAGTAGGTGCCCTTGAATACCCGTCCGCTGCCGAACGTCGCCGTGATGTCACCCGAAACGCTGTCGGTGCTCTGCCAGGTGAAGGCAACGGGTTTGCGCGTCCCGCGCACGTTGCCGGAGCCGGTGCCCGCCGTCTGGCAGGCGGATACGATGAGCGCGCCGGCGAGGACGCAGGCGCCGATGAGTCGCTTGTACATGCGGCGATCGTCCCGCCCGGCGGATTGCCGCAATGTCGGAGAATCGCCCGTGCGCGTGTCGGCGGTGGACTTCAATCGCCCGTGGGCGAGAGCCGGAATTCGAGCACGGTCTGGTTCTCCTCGAGCCAGCGCGCCAGGCGCGCGGCGGCGCCCCGGTCGGTCGTCTGCAGCGTCATGCGATGCCGCAACAGCCGCTGATCGCCCGTGCCGTCGAGCCGGTAGCTGAAGTTCTGGGCGCTGAATCCGAGTTTCCTGAGCGCCACGAGCAACGCTTCTTCCGACAGGTTGCCCTCCCGCGCGTACTGCACGTCGAAGAAGTAGTACGCCTGCGTCGGCACCTTGTTCTCGATCCAGCGGAACACGCTGAGCACCGCGAGCGTGAGCAGCACGGACACGACGAGCGGCAGCCAGAGCCCGACGCCCGCGAGCACGCCGATACCCGCCGTGATCCAGATGGACGCGGCCGTCGTGAGGCCGCGCACGTTCAGGCCTTCCTTCACGATGACGCCGGCGCCGAGGAAGCCGATGCCGGTCATGATGCCCTGGGCCATGCGCGTCGGATCGAGGCGCGACTCACCCGGAGTACGGACCCAGTGATCCTCGTACACGGTGACGAGCATCAGCAGCGCGGACGCGAGACAGACGAGGACGTGGGTGCGCAGGCCGGCGGGCCGGCCATGGAAGGAACGCTCGTACCCGATGAGCGCGCCCGCGGCGAGCGCCGCGAGCAGGCGTCCGATCATCGCGAAATCGTCGTGGCGCAGATCCATTCGCCCGCAGGGTGGCGTGCGCGGTGCGCGCCGTCAATGCATCAAGGCGGAAGATACCGGCCACGCCGCTCGAGGGCGCGGCGACCCAGCGACAGGAGGTTCGGCAGCGTGAGCGGACACAGACAGATGAGCATGTCCCCTTCGGCATGGCCCGGGTTCACCGTCGCGAAGAAACGCAGGTCGGGTTCGGAATCCGCGTCGAGCACGAGGGGCGCCGTCGTTGCCCGCATGCGTCGCTGCCCGGAGCGGACGACGATCCCGCGGTCGGGTCGCCA
>CADEGB010000092.1 GCA_902826755.1 uncultured Gemmatimonadota bacterium | reverse complement strand
AACGAGGCTTCGGGCTCTTCTGGCGGAAATGGTGGTGGTGTGATGACCGAACGCGACGACGACATCAGGAAAGTGTTTCAGGACGCCCGCCGGGTCGAATCGGCCTGGATCCCCTCGTTCGAAAGGGTTCGCGCCGGTCGACGGGTCCGGCCGGCCTCGCGGCGGCCTCTGGTCGCGGCGGCGCTCGTCACCCTGGCGGGGGCCGTGGTCCTGGCGGTGGCGGTCCGAAACCGGCCGGCCGCGGTGCCCCCGGAACTGGTCAGGATGGAGGTCGGTCAGCTGCGGATGCCGTCCGATTTCCTCCTCGATGTCTTCGGCGCCGAAACCCTCCGGTCCGTGCCGACCATCGGCCGATCCGACGATTGGTTCCCTGCCTTGGCGGCAACGAAAGGAAGTCACCTGTGATGAAACGGATGTTGTTGACCCTCGCGGCCACGGTGGTGCTGGCGGGCCCTGCGCTCGGCCAGGAAAAGAAGGACGATCGGTTCGAGAAGGCGCTCTTCGATCCCCAGCTGGTGCTCCAGCGGGCGCGGGACATCGGTCTGTCCACTCAGCAACGGCAGGCCATTCTGGACGCGGTCAAGAAGGCGCAGATCGATCTGGTCCCCCTTCAGCTCGACATGGCGGAGCCGGCGCTCGAACTGGTCGAGCTGATCGAGGCCACCAAGGTCGACGAAGCGGCGGCGCTGGCCAAGGCGGACCGGATGCTCAAGATCGAAAACGAGGTCAAGAAGGCCCAGATGTCGCTCCTCATTCGGATCAAGAACGTGCTGACCCCGGAGCAGCAGGACCGGCTCCGGGCCATCCGCGACGGGGGCAGGCGCGAAGACGACGATGGCGGCCTCGAGTCGCCGAACCAGGAGAATTGATCATGCGGATCTCGATGCGGGCAGTGGCGGCGACGATGGCTTTGGCGGCGATGACGGCGTGCTCCGACACCAGTGGTCCCGGGCCGGACCAGGCGGGCTTTGACTCCCAGCGGGTTCGGGACGGGTTGGCGGCGGTTGAACAGGTCGGGGCGAGTCCGGTTCTCCGGAGCTTCCAGGCCCTTGGAGCTCAGATCGGGGGTGCCCAGGCGGCCGTGGGCGGAGGCGCGGATCGGTTCGTCGCGGCGGTTCGTCAGGTGGCGGGCATCGTTCGCCCGGACGTCGGGGCGCAGCTCATTCCGATCATCCGTAGTTCGATGCTCGGTAAGACGCTGGTGTACGACCGGGTGGCCGGTCAGTACGTCGTAGCGCCGAACCGGACCGGCGCCCCGGCCAACGGGGTCCGCCTGGTCCTCTACGAGGTCGATGCCCAGGGCCGACCCACTGCCGTCGAAATCGGCACCGCCGACCTCGTCGACGACAAAGCCAGCTCGGCCACCAGCGCCGGACTCCGGCTGACGGTCGTGTCCCAGGGCAAGACCTACCTCGACTACGCGTTCGAGTTGAGCGGGTCGGTCGTCACGGCCGTGGTTCGGGTCCAGGGCTTCATGAGCGACGGGACCGAACGGGTCAACTTCGACCTCACGACCACCGGTCAGCTCTTTGCGCGGGGCGGTCCGGTCACCATCACCGCCAAGCTCGGGGTCCCCAGCAGCGGGTTCGAGGTCGAGGCTCGGCTCGAGGGCGTGGCCGGCGATGAAAGCGGCAACGGCAAGGTCTCGCTGACGGTGTCCGCGGGCGAAGACGAGGTGAAGATCGCCGCCACCACCACCAACGGTGTCGTCGACGCCACGGTGACGGTCAACGGGACGGTCTTTGCCACCATCAAGGGGCCCCACGCCAACCCGGTCATTCGCGGCGAGGGTGGTCGGGAACTGACCCAGGCTGAGTTGGTGGCGTTGGGTGAGGCCTTCGCGTTTGCCGAGGGGGTGTTCGAACTGTTCGGTGGCTTGCTTGGTCCCGCGGGAGTGTTGCTCCTCCTCGGTCTCGGTCTCTGACACTGACCGAATTCTGCCACGAAACACCGTCTGGTTTTCCGGTCGCTCCCTTCCGTCGGACCGCGCGACGATGTCGTAGCCTGCGTACCGAGGCTATCCCGATGAGGTCGCGGCGCCTGGAAATCCGAGCAGCCGCCCCCGGCTCCCGAACCAGGCAGCCGGGAGCCCGACGCCGAAAATGTGGATCAGCATGCCGTTCAGGACGACTGGGAGGGACCAGGAGCCTTCCCCGGCGTTGGAGAGCGGGATCACCACGAGGTTCATCACCAGGTAGACGAGGATCCCGTACCAAACGCCGTGCACGAGCGGCCGCCGGACCAGAAACGCGAACCGACCCGCCGCGATGAAATACGCCAGCACGATCCCGAACGCGATCACGAAGTGGAGGACCAGTCCGAGCAAAGCGGTGGCGGCGCCGCCCTGAAACGCGGCGGGCCCGAGCAATCCCGCCGCGATGCTCTGCAGGATCCGGTCGGGTCGGGCGCCGCGGAGCCCGAAGAACACCACCGCGTCGAGGAGGTCGAGCGCCCCGACCACCAAGGTTCCGGTCGCGATGGCCCTCGAGGCCAGCCGCCGGTTGGTCATCGAGGGAGACCGAGCGCCGGGTTTTCCGCAAAGAAGCCGATCGGAATGAGTTTGAACCCGGTTTTGACCACCGGCATGACGGGCCAGTCCTCCGGCCGCGGCACGTGGGTGACACCGAGGGTATACCAGAGCACCACGTCAGTGTCGACCAGGGCGCGGTCGGCGGCAGTCCAGGTGGGGAGCCCGTCGCCGTGGCGACCCAGCCAGGCGTAGTCGCCGGCGGCGTAGAGTTCCCGCTCGGCAAACGGCGTGACCCAGAGATGCTGGTTGACGAATCCCACCCGGTCTCGGATGAAGGCGCCCCGGGGCATCATCGGAGTGGAGTTGTCTCCCGGAATGAGCGCGTAGCTGGTGGTCTGACCGAGCCGGTTCCGTCGTTCCGGGTTGACCACCCGCCACATCCGGTGGGACGCCATGTTGACCTGCCGGGCGGCGGCCTTTTCGTGGTCGAGCACCGTCTCGACGTGTCCCAGCGCGTCCGGTCGGCCGGGTGGAGAGAGTTCGCCCGCCACGTTCATCTCCACGACCCGATTCGGCGCGGCGCCGTCGACGTCGAGATCGAGTCGGAAGTTGAAGAAGTGCTGATGGTTCGGGGCAAAGACGTTCGGCGCCACCAGGGTGCCGTAGGCGGGGCCCTCGCCGTGGTCGGCCGCGCGGGCGTGTTCGACCGGGCGGGTGTTCATCATCCCGGTCAGCATCACCTCGGAGGCCAGGGTGCCGTCCTGCTGAAAAACCCAGTTGAAGGCGTAGTCGTAGTTGTCGACCGTGGCAAAGAAGGCCAGGACCAACTCCCGGCCACGGCGTGCCTCGGTGCCGTGTCGCCAGAGGACGCCGGGGTCGCGTTCGTAGAGGGCCACCGCGCGGGGTACCACCACCGGGTTGCCAGCCCCGTCGTGCATCACCGACTCGAAGAACCGGGCGTTCTCGGGCACGTCCGCTCCTGGCCGGAACGAGGTCTGGCTGTAGCCGCCAAGACCGACCCAGCCGAGGTCGAGTGGCATCCAGATCCGCCACCCCGGGTCGCCGTAGGGTACGGCCATTTCGGACACGGCGGCGCGAAACAGGATGGGCCGGAGGGTGGCGCCGTCGCGGTAGCCCACCTGGTGGAGAATCAACCCCGAGCGCGACTCGACCCCGAAGCGGAACTCCCAGTTCTGCCAGCTGACAGCGTGCCCCGTGACGGAGAACGACGGTCCCTCGGGCTGGAGCAGTCGCAGCGGCTTCGGGCCGCGGCGGGTCGTGGCCAGGCGACGGAGTGAGTCGATCTCGACATTCGGCACCCGGACGTTAGGTCCACCCCGGTCCTCGAACGACTCGACCGTCCGCCGAGTCAGATTGACGAGCACCGTCAGCCCGTCGAGGCTGCCGTCGCGTTCCGGTCCCGCCAGCATGGTCAGCGCGGCCACTCGCCGGGTCCCGTCCCGTTCGAACGGGAGATAACCCTCGGCCGGGGCCGCCAGGACGGATACCTGATCGGGTCGTAGTCCTCGGCGAGCCAGGGCGGCCGTCCACCGGGGCTCGTTGCGGAGGACGGCCAGCGCGGCATCGTTGTCGGTGGTCCAGCGGGTAATCCAGGTCTGGCCACCGGGAACGTCCCGCCATTCTCCGATCGAGCCGGTCTGGAGGTCGACGGTTACCTCGCTGGTCCTTCCCGCCGCCGGATCGGTCAGGATCGAGAGGGCCCGCCGCCCGATGACCCGGCCGGGCCGCCACGCGAGTATCTCCGGCTTGGGTGGTTCGACGAGCCGGATTTCGGCAAACTGGGTCGTGGCGGTCCACCGGGTGTCGCCCTTGATCAGGCGGGACGACCGGGTAATCTCCGCCGCCGTCAGGGGCTCGAGCGGGTGGCGGGTTTGACCCATGCCCGACGCGGGCGCCATCAGCGAGGCAAGGAAAAGGAACGAACGGCGCATCCGGGCTCCGCGATGTGAGGTGGTGATAGCCCGAACGATGGCGCCGCCGAAGCGGGTCCACCAGTGCCAGGTCGGTCGTTGGCCTCTTTATCTTGCCGGGGTCCCGCCCTCCGGCGGGCCACCCGACCGCTCACCCCCGGAGCCAGCGCCCATGGGAAAGACCCGCCTCGAGGCCTTCAGCGATGGCGTCATCGCCATCCTGATCACCATCATGGTCCTGGAACTCAAGGTCCCCCACGACCCCACCCTGGCGGCCCTCACCGACAAGGTCTGGGTCTTTCTGACCTATGTCCTGAGCTTTGTCTTTCTGGGGATCTACTGGAACAACCACCACCACATGCTGCACACGGTCGAACGGGTGACCGGATCGATGCTATGGGCCAATCTCCATCTGCTGTTCTGGCTCTCGCTCATTCCGTTCGTGACCGGCTGGATGGGGGAGAATCACTTCGCGCCGGTTCCGACGGCCGGATACGGGGTGGTCCTCCTCTGTTGCGCCATCGCCTACACCATCCTCCAGCAGACGATCATCAGACATCACGGCGCCGAGTCCCACCTGGCCCGGGCGGTAGGGGGAGACACCAAGGGAAAGCTCTCCCTGATGGCCTACGTGGCGGCGATCCCGCTGGCCTTCGTGAACCAGTGGATTTCGGACGCGCTCTACGTGCTGGTGGCGCTGATCTGGCTGATCCCCGATCGGCGGATCGAGGGCGTTGTCGGCAAGTAGTTCAGGGGGTCGAGAACAGGGGCGCAATTTCCCGAGCGAGTGCCTCGAGGCCGCGGTTGTTGGCGTTGGTGAGGATCACGACCACGAGGTCGTCGGTCGGGAGCAGCAGGAACTCGGCCGTGGCGCCGATGTGGGAGCCGCCGTGCCCGACCGCCAGCCGCCCGTCGAGGTCCTTGACCCGCCAGCCGAGGCCGTAGCCGGTCGGTGCACCGGCCGCGGTGGTCAGCGGCGTAAACAGCACGTCGCGGGACCGTGCATCGACCACTGAACCCGTCATGACCCCGTGGCCAAACCGGACCAGATCCTCCGCGGTGGAGAGGAAGCCGCCGCCGGCCCAGACGTCGCTGTTGTCGACCGCGGGCGGGTTCAGGGCCCGGCCGTCCGGCCGGACTTGATAGAACCCGGTCCGGTGTTCGATGATCCGGGCATAGTCGTCCGCCTCGGTGTCCCGCATCCCGAACGGTTCGAAAATCCGGCTCCGCATGTGTTCCAGGAAATTCTCTCCCGACGCGCCCTCGACCACCACGCTGATCAGGTTCCAGCCGAAGCTCGAGTAGGCAAACCGCTCGCCCGGCTTGAACAACAACGGACGGTCCTGGAACTTGGCGAGGGCCGCCGTCACCGACTCATAGTGGACCGCGTTGACCAAGTCGACGGCGTTGTAGTGCGGCAGTCCGGAGAGGTGGCCGGCCAGCTGACGGGTGGTGATCGGGTGTTCCTTGACTGGAAAGGTCGGGGCGTAGCGCTGCACCGGGGCGTCGAGGTCGAGCTTGCCGTCCGCCCAGAGCCGGGCCACCGCCACCGACGTCAGCGTTTTCGAGATGCTGCCGATCCGGAACTTGGTGTGCGGCGTGGCCGGCACCCGGTGCTCGAGGTGGGCCATCCCGAAGCCCTCGGACCAGAGCATCCGGCCCGCCCGGCCGACGGCCACGGTGGCCCCCGGTACGTGCTGAGCGGCCAGGTAGGCCGTCACCTTGGCACGAGCGGTGACGATCGGGTCGGGCCGCTGCGCGCGAGCCGAATTCCCGGCAATGGCCACCACCGCGGCCGCGAGCAACAGGGGTCGCCAGGTAATTCGAGTCATGGTCGCCGGGGCCCGGCGCGCCGGGCGGTGACGGCTCCGGGAATGGAGCCGCTGGTTCGGATCAGTGTCGATGGGTCGGTCGGCCCGGCTCGCCTTGCCGAGTCCGCATTGGGGTGCCGAAGCCGCGTTCGGCGCCGCCCCGGAACTCGAAGTGCTCGTCCGGCAGGAGCCGTTCGCCGAAGTTGAACGGCGCGGCCGACCGGAGCTGATTCATCAGGATGGTGGCCCCGACCTCGGAGGCCGGCATCCAGGTGTCGGCCGGCAGTTCCGGGTACAGATGGGCGTACGCCGGGCGGAGCCGGGCCTCGCGGACGATGGTCATCATCGCCCGCCTACCCGACCACGATGTTGATGAGTCGATCTTTCACGAATATCACTTTGCGGACCTCCCGGCCCTCGGTGAACCGCTTGACGGTATCGTCCGCAAGCGCTCTCGGCAAGACGGCATCCTGAACGGCCCCCCGCGGCGACCGGACGGTCGACCGGGTCTTGCCGTTGACCTGGACCACGATCTCGACCACGTGGTCGATGGTGAGGGCCTCGTCCCAGATGGGCCATTTGGCGTCGAACACCGACGTGGGGTAGCCCAACCGTTCCCAGCATTCCTCCGCAAAGTGCGGCGCGAAGGGCGCCACCATCACCACCAGGTCCTTGACGATCTGGCGCTCGGCGCAGTTGCTGTCCCGCATCGCGTTCAGCAACTCCATCATGGCCGCGATGGCGGTGTTGTAGCCGAGGGTCTCGAGGTCGTGGGTCACCTTCTTCTTGGTGGCGTTCCACTTGACCACGATGTCGCGGTGGATCTCCTCGCCCGTCAGGGTTCGACGCTCGCATTGACCCACCAGGTCCCAGAGCCGCTCCAGGAACCGGCGCGGCCCGATCAGGCCGGCGTCGCGGAAGTCGCCCCCTTCCTCGAAGGGACCGAGGAACATCAGGAACATCCGGAGGGTGTCGGCACCCCACTTGGCGATGTACTCGTCGGGGACGACCACGTTACCCCGTGACTTCGACATCTTGGCGCCGTCCTTGACGATCAGGCCGTGGGCCCGGAACCGGCGGAACGGCTCCTCGGCCGGCAGCAGGCCGAGATCGTGGAGGACCATGGTGACGAAGCGGGCGTAGAGCAGGTGGAGCACCGCGTGTTCGTTGCCGCCGATGTACTGGGCCACCGGGAACCACTTCCGGACCCGGGTCTGATCGAACGGCCGATCCGCGAAGTCGGTCGACAAGTAGCGGAGGAAATACCACGCCGAGTCGAGGAAGGTGTCGCTGACGTCGGTTTCCCGGCGGCCTTCCTTGCCACACTTGGGGCAGGCGACGTGGTACCACTCCTTGTGGCGGGCCAACGGCGAGACGCCGGAGTCGTCGGGCCGGAAATCCTCGAGTTCCGGGAGCTGGACGGGGAGGTCCTTCTCCGGCACCGGCACCGGCCCGCAGTCGCCGCAGTAGATGATCGGGATCGGCGGGCCCCAATAGCGCTGCCGGGAGATGCACCAGTCGTACAGCCGGAATTTGACGACGCCTTTGCCCACGCCCCGACTCTCGAGCCACCCGACGATCGCCGTCGTGCCGTCGGCCACGGTCCGGCCGGAGAAGTCGCCGGAGTTGACCAGTCGGCTGCCCTCCACCTCGGCGGCCGCTTCCGTGAGCGGCGTCGACTCGGTTTCGTCCGGTCCGGCCACCACCCGCACGAGGTCGAGCCCGAACCGGGTGGCAAAGGCAAAGTCCCGTTCGTCGTGGCCGGGGACCGCCATGATGGCGCCGGTGCCGTACTCCATCAGCACGTAGTCGGCAATCCAGATCGGGATCTGCCGGCCGGTGGCGGGGTTGGTGGCATGCCCGCCGGTAAAGACCCCGGTCTTCTCCTTGTCGCCCACTTTGCGGGAGACCACGTCCTGCGCCGCGGCGGCTTTCCGGTAGGCGTCGACGGCCGAGCGCTGGGTGGCCGTCGTGATCCGATCGACCAGCGGATGCTCGGGGGCCAGCACCATGAACGTGGCCCCGAAGATCGTGTCGGGCCGGGTGGTGAAGACCCGGATCGGATCGGGGCCCTCCACGGCAAAGTCGATCTCCGCCCCGGTGGACCGACCGAGCCAGTTCCGCTGCGCCGTCGTGGTCGTGGCCGACCAGTCCATCTTCGACTTGTCGTCGAGATTGGCGAGCAGCCGCTCGGCATAGTCGGTGATCTTGAAGAACCACTGTTCCAGGAGGCGCTGCTCCACCGGGGTCTTGCAGCGTTCGCAGACGCCGGCCTCGACCTGCTCGTTGGCCAGGACCGTCTTGCAGCTCGGGCACCAGTTGACGGCGGCCTTCTTCTTGTACGCTTTGCCGGCATGGTACAGCTGGAGAAAGACCCACTGGGTCCAGCGGTAGTAGTCCGGGTCGGTGGTGGCCAGGACGTGCTTCCAGTCGAACATCCCGCCCAGCGCGGTGAGCTGGCGGGTGAAGTTCTGGATGTTCCGCGGAATCAGGACGCCGGGGTGAATCCCGACCTTGAGGGCGTAGTTCTCGCTGTGGATCCCGAAGGCGTCGAAGCCCATCGGCTCGAAGACCGTGTACCCCCGGAGCCGCATGAACCGCCCGAAGACGTCCGCGCCGGTAAAGGCGTAGAAGTTCCCGACATGGAGTCCCTCGGCCGAGGGGTACGGGAACATCATCAGGTTGTAGAAGGGCCGTTCGGCCCGGTCCAGGTCCGGCTCGTTGGTCCGCCGCTCGGCCCAGCGGCGCTGCCACTTGGGCTCGATCGTTTCGGGGGCGTAGGTCATAAGGGGGGGAATATAGAGGCCTTTCGCCTTACCTTTCAGGCATGCCGTCCATCCACCCGCTGACGAAGCGGCTCCAGTTGGCTGGAGTCGGGATCGTGATCGTGCTCACCGCGGCGGTCTGGCTCGTGCTCGAGATGGCCGGTCGGTGGCCCCGGGCGGCGCTGGTGGGCGGGTTTGCGGTCGTTGCCCTGGCGGCCGTGAGTCTGGTCGACCGGTGGTTTGCGCAGATGATCCTCCGGCCGCTGGCGGCCGTGGAACAGGTGGCCAACCGGATCGCCAAGGGCGACCTGCGGATTACGGAGGCCCAGATCCAGGCGGTCGGCGGCGGACCGTTGACCGAATCGGTCCGGTTGATGGTGTACGAACTCCGCCGTCTGGTCGACGCGATCCGTCGCGCGGCCGACGAATCCGCCACCCTATCGGACGAAATCTCCCAGGCCACCCAGCAGGTTGTCGGTACCACCGAGGACGTCGCCACCACTACGGCCGACCTGACCGACCGTGCCATCGGGCAGGCCTCCCTGATCCGGAGCGTGGCGGACGACGCGACCCGGATTCTCTCGATTGCCCAGGAAGTGGCGGCCGGGGCGAGCCGGACGGCCGAGCGGAACGCCGAGTTGGCCGCCCTGGCCCGCAACCTCCAGGAACGCCTTGGCCAGAGCGCCGCCTCCCTCGACGGGTTTGCGGTCGAGGCCAGCCGGGGCAGCGAGGAGGCGGAGGCCCTTGCCGAGGCCACCGCGGAGATCCAGCGGCTCCTCGATCAGTCCCGCGCCATCGCCAAGCAGACCCGGGTGGTGGCCCTCAACGCGTCGATCGAAGCGGCCCGCGCCGGCGAGCAAGGGGAGGGCTTCTCGATCGTGGCCGACGAGGTTCGGAAGCTCTCAGCCCAGGCGGCTCAGACCGCCCAGGCCACCAGCGAAACCGTTCGAGCCATTCTGGAGCGGGTCGGGGCCGCCCGGGAGCGGATGCACCGACTCGGACGGGGCGGACTCCAGGCGCGCGACGCCGCCACCGCGGCGGTGGAGGGCCTCAAGAACGTGACCCAGGAGGCGGAGGGGATCGACGAATGGACCCGGGGCGTGTCCCGGGCGGCCGGCGAGGTACGGACGCTGATCGGGGGCATCGTCGACCGGACCCGCGAACTCGCCACCGGAGTCGAGACCCACGCGGCATCGGCCGAGGAAATGGCGGCGGCGGCTCAGGAACTCAATGCCGCCACCGAGGAGATCACCGCGTCCGCCAGTCAGCTGGCCGAAGCGGGTCAGCGCCTGACGAGCGCGGTCGGCAACCTCAAGACGTAAACCGCCGGCCGATGGCCCGGCCAATGAACCGGAGTCGATCCTTGAGCGGCAGGCGGCCCAGGTTGGTCTTCACTACCCCGCGGGTAAAGAACGTCGGCTCCCGGTAGTCGATCGCCACGTCCACCACCGCCGGCCGTCCCGCGCCGGTTACCTGCCGGGCCCACTCCACCGCCTCGTCGATTCCGCGGTCATTCTCCAACCGGAGCCATTCCACCCCAACCGCTTCGGCCAGACCCGCCACGTCGTAGTCCGGCAGCGCGCTGGCCACGGTTCGATGGAGGGCCGTCCGCTGGAATTGGGCGATCTGGGCCAGCTCCCGGTCCCGCAGCACGAACACCGCCACCGCGGCGCCCTGATTGGCCGCGGTCAGCAACTCGAGCCCCGTCATCAGCAAGGCCCCGTCGCCGGGCAACGCCACCACTGGGAGATCGGGCCGGGCCACCTTGGCGCCGATGGCCGCCGGGACCGCGTACCCCATGCAGGAATAGTCCACCGGCGCGAGCAGCTGGCCCGGACGCTCGAGCGTCAGGCACTCCATCGCCAGGAAGGTTCCGTTGCCGCTGTCGGTGGTGTAGACCGTCTCCGGGCCAAAAGTCCGCTGAAGGGCCGCAAAGAGTCGGGCCGGGGTAACCCGATCGCCAGGGGTTCGGGCCAATCGATCCGCCGCGACCGCCGCCCGCCCCTCGGCAATCCGCGCCTCGGCCCGGGCGTCCCGACGGGGCGGCATCCCGCCCAGCGCGTCGAGGAGCGCCGCCACGACGAGGCGGGCGTCGCCGGTCAGGGCAACCGCCGCGGGGAAGTTCCGGCCGAACACCTCGGGGTTGATGTCGGCGTGGATCAGAGGGCCGCGCGGAACGCAGGAATAGCTCCCCGTGCCGACTTCGCTGAACCGGCATCCGATTGCCAGCGTTATCGTCCGGTCGGCTACGGCGTCCCGGACGAACGGTGGGGCCGCGTCGCCGAAGCCGTTCCAGAGGAAGAGCGGATGGCTCTCGGGAAAGACGCCCTTGCCGGTGATGGTGGTGGCGACCGGACTGCCTAACGCCTTGGCCAGGCGGACCAGGTCGGCGCCGGCGCCGGCGGCCCCCCAGCCGAGATAGAGGAGCGGCCTGGCACCGGGGTCGCGGAGGAGCGCGGCCGCCCGTGAAATGAGCTCCGGGGCCGGCATCGGGGGGTCGGTCACGGGGGGCGGGTCGAAGCCGTCCACCCGATGCGGGAAGAGGTAGTGGTCGACCGGGATCTCGACCATCACCGGCCCCGGCGTCCCGGCCCGGGCCAGGGCGCAGGCCCGCCGGATCGTCGGGTAGATCTCGGCGCCGGTGGCCGGGCGGAAGGTGCCCTTGCAGACCGGCGCGGCGATGGCCAGCTGGTCGATGTCGTGGAGCTGGTAGGCGTGGCCGGTGTCCCGCCGGATTCCGCAGCCGAGCACGAGGAGCGGCATCCCGTCGAGGAAGGCCTCCGCGATGCCCGAAAGTGCGTGGGTCAGCCCGGCGCCGGGCACCACGTTGGCGCACGCCAGTTCGCCGGCGGCCCGCCAGACGGCATCGGCCATGAACCCGGCGCTCTGCTCGTCGGTGATCAGGATCGGCCGGACTGACGCGGCAGTGCCGAGGACGTCGTAGAGCTCGATGTTGTGGGTGCCAGGGATCCCGAACGTGAAGCGGATCCCCTCGTCTTCGAGGGCCCTGACGACTAGCTGAGCACCGGAATAGGTTGGCACGGGGCGACGAAGTTAGGCAGGCGCCCGGCAATCGGCCAGGATCCCATCGGCCACTCGATCCGCCAGCGCCATGATCGTCAGGTACGGGTTGATCTCGAGCGCGTCGGGGAAGAGGCTCGCGTCCGCCACCCGGAGCCAGGGCCGCCCGTGCACCCGGCCCCACTCGTCGGTGACCGAGTCCGCCGCCGTTCGCCCCATTCCGGCGCCGCCCATCAGGTGCGCGGAAGCGACCGACACGGTGCCCGGCAGGAAGTGGCCCGGGTCGATCAGCCGGTCGATCAGGTTGGCTTGACTGGCCTCGATGACTGGCGGATCGGCAAGCGGCGCGTGGACCCGGATCGCGCCGGCCCCGAAGAAGATCCGGGCGGCGGTGCGGGTGGCCCGGGCCAGCGATTCCGCCACGGCCGGCGTGAATCGGTAGTGCACCACCGGGTGGCCGGTCCGGTCGACCGTGACCCGGTTGTCGGGCGTCGGGCGGTCGCAGGCCAGCACCAGGATCATCTGGAGTCGAGGAAACGCCCGGATCATCCGTTCGTGGTCGGGCCCGAATCCGGTCAGGTTCTTGGCCGTCACGAACGGAAAGTACATGCAGGTCTCCAGCACGAACCCATCCGCCTCGGCCCGATCGAGAAAGAAGCTCTTCGGGTGGCCGACGTCGTTGACGATGGGCCGCGCGTGCTCGGCCACCAGGATCAACGCGGGATGCGCCGTGAAGCCGTGACCGACCCGTCGGGGAAGCCCGGCCAGGTTCGAGCGGAGCAGCAGGGCGGGGGTGCCGATGGCCCCGGCCGCCAGGACGATGATCCCGGCGTCGATCTGGTAGTCACCCGGTTCCCACTCGCCGGGAGTGCCCTTGGCGCCGACGGCCCGGGCACTGACTCGGACGTCGAGACGGCGCTCGCCGATTCGGAGCACGTCGGCGCGAGTGACCACCGTGACGCCGGCGCGTTCGGCCCGGGGAAGCTGGACCC
>CADEGB010000091.1:5969-13015 GCA_902826755.1 uncultured Gemmatimonadota bacterium | reverse complement strand
ACGGTGGTTGCACTCGGTTTCATCGACCATCACGCGCACATCTCGACCAACGTCCACGAGCGGCCGCTCGCCGAGAACTTCCTCTTCCAGGGCATCACCACGATCGTCGCCTCGCTCCACAGCGGCGACGTCCCGTGGCCGCTTGGCGCGTACATGGATTCGCTCCGGACGGCCCCAAATATCGGCTTCTTTTGCGGGCATTCCTGGATCCGCCGGGAGGTCCTCGGGATGGCCAACCGGGCTCCCACGGCGGGCGAGTTAGAGCGGATGCGGGGGCTGACCGACCGGTGCATGCGCGATGGGGCGCTCGGTCTCAGTACCGGTCTGCTCTACGTTCCCGCCAACTACGCTACGACGGAGGAAGTGATCGCACTCGCCAAGGTGGCGGCCCGGCACGGAGGGATTTACGTCACTCACATGCGGGACGAAGCACGCGGTCTGGTGGCCTCGGTGCGGGAAGCCATCCGGATCGGCGAGGAGGCCGGTCTGCCGGTCCAGATCAATCACCACAAGGCCGCCGGCGCCGGTCAGTTCGGGAGCAGCGTTGTCACCCTGGCCCTGATCGATTCGGCCCGGGCCCGCGGCGTGGACGTCAAGCACGATCTCTATCCGTACGCCGCTGGCAGCACGGGATCCGGGGTTCTTTTTCCCCAGTGGGCCTTGGGTGGCGGACCTGATTCGCTCCGGGCCCGGGTGCAGAACCCGACCGTCCGGGCCCGGCTCGAGGTCGAGATGCTGGAGCGAATGAGGGCCGACTGGGCAGGCGAGGATCTGGCCCGGATCCAGTTCCGGGAGCTCTACTCCGATCGGCGATACGACGGGAAGACCATGGCCGATCTGGCCCGAGATCGTGGCTTGCCCGTGTCGGCGGCCACTGGGGTGCAGCTGGCGATCGAACTCCAGCTCAAGGGCGGCTTCTCCGCGATCTACCACATGATGGACGAACGCGACGTTGTCCAGATCATGAAGCACCCGCAGGCGATGTTCGAAACCGATGGCGACCCGATTGGCTACGGGCAGGGGTTCCCCCATCCACGCAGTTACGGTGCCTTTCCGCGGATCCTGGCGCGGTACGTTCGGGAGCAAAAGATTCTCACGCTCGAGGATGCGATCCGGCGAATGACCTCGATGTCGGCGGTCCAGATCGGACAGCCGGATCTTGGCCTCCTGCGGGAGGGCAAGACGGCAGACGTCGTGGTCTTCGATCCGGACAAGATCGCCGACCTGGCCACCTATCAGGATCCCCACCGATTTTCGGTGGGGATGGTGCACATCATGGTGAACGGCGTGCTGGTGCTTCGAGATGGCTCCCTGACCGGCGCCAAGCCGGGCCGAGTGCTCAAGGGCCCGGCCCGACCGCCGCGCGCCAGCTGAGGGAAGATCCATGAGCGATGGAATCGGGTTCGGCGCCGCCACGTCGCGGCCGAACAAAACCCAGCTGGAACCTCAAGGAGCGAGGCCGATGGAACGTCGATGGAGGGTGCCCGGACTGCTTGTTCTGGTGCTTGCTCTCTTACCTCTCGGTACCGGCGAGGGTCAAACCGCCCCCGCGGTGGCCGAGGTCCAAGGGCTGATGCAGCGGCTTACCGACGCGGTCAACCGCCAGGATGGCAAGCTGATGACCAGCGTGTACGTGCTCGAGGATCCCCTGGTCTTCAGCAGCCACGCGACGTTCGTGACCCGCCGCGACTCGCTCCACGCCATTTACCTGGCGTGGGATCCGACCCGGACCAAGGGGACCTTCCTCGCTTTCGACGGGCTGACGTATCGGCCGCTTGGCCCGGATGCGATGCTGGTGACCGGCCGGCTTCGACTCGCCTGGGGAACCCCGACCGGGCCCGCGGCGGATACGACCCGCGGAAGCTGGACCGGGGTGTTCGAGCGCCGGAAAGGCCGGTGGGGGCTGGCCCACGAGCATGAGTCGTTTCGACGCTGACCGAGGACCGAAGCCGATGGAACCCGTCATCGGTCCGGCGGCGCACCGCTGGGATGCCCGGCCGGTGACGTTCGTCGCCGACCTCCCGAGCGCCTAACGCGAACGGCAGGCCGGCGGCGGGGCCAGGGTCGTGGTGGCCGTCCACGGCGTCACGTCCAGGTATTGGACCCGGGCTGGTTCCGTCGGGGCGAGCGTGATGGACACCCGCAATGCCCCGGTGGCGCACTGCATTTTCCAGCGGCCGCGCAGGGCATTCTCCACCTCGAAGGGACCCTCGTTTCGGCAACTTCCGCCCGTGGCGGCAACCAGCTTGCCGATCGCGGCGGCTCGCCGGTCCTTCGACTCGTCGAGATAGAGGTTCATGGCCGCGATGCTGTCGGCCAACCGATCGTCCCATCGATTGACCAGGCGGGTGACCTGTTCCCGCATCTCGACCAGCACGGGCGCCGGCTCCGGGGTCCGCGGCACCAGGCCGCCGGTCCGGGCCAGGGCCTCGAAGGCCTGCTCGATCACGCCGCCCCATCCCGTGTAGGTCAGATTGCCGAGCGCCACGATTCCGACGCCATACTCCGGCAGCCAGCGCATCTGCGATCCGAAGCCCGGCAAGCCGCCGGAGTGCGCCACCGACACCGAAAACCGACAGGTTTGGCGGACGCCGAGTCCGTAGCCGTAGCCTCCGGCGTTGAGGGTTGGGGCACCGTCGGTGGCGGTGGCCGTGCCGCCGCTGTAACGGGTCACCTGCTGCATTTCGCGCACCGAGGCGCGCCGGACCGGCCCGGTCTCGGTGCCGTCGCGCGGCGGCCAGGCGGCCAGCATGAAGCCGACGTAGCGGCCCAGATCGCCGATCGAGGTCAGGAGGCCGCCCATCGGGCCGAAGGCCCCGTCGGGCAGTGGCTTCTCCTCGAGCCACTGGCCATCCTGCAGCCGGTAGCCATGCGCCAGGCGAGCCGCCGGCACCGCCGCGAACTCGAGGGTGGTCGACGTCATGCCCAGCGGCCGGAGGATCTTCTCTTCGAGGTACTTCGGAAACGGCATCCCGCCCACTCGCGCCACGATGCGGCCGAGGATGGCGAAGCCGTAGTTGGAATACTCGTACGCCACGCCCGGTGGGTTGGAGAACGGAATGCCCTCCCGGATCATCCGGGCCAGGTCGTCGTCCGTGGCGGCGAGTTGCTGGTCGCCCCACGGGTTGTCCTCGGGGAAGCCTTCGGAGTGGGAGAGCAGGTGCCGGATGGTGATCCGCGGGGAATCGGTGGTTGGATACCGGAGCCGTGCCAGCTCGGGGACGTACCGTTCGGCCGGGTCCTCGAGGGAAAGCCTACCCTCGTCACGGAGCTGCAGGATGGCGAGCGCCGTAAAGCTCTTGGTCATCGACGCGATCCGGAACACCGAGGTGGTGTCGACCGGTGCCTTCGACGGCACCTCCCGCAAGCCCATGGCGTTGGCGTGGAGCAACTGACCGTCGACGATGATGCCGTACCCGATGCCCGGGACTCGGTTCTTCTCCATGAACTCCCGCATCAACCGGTCGACCTCCGGTACCGCGGACCGAAGCTTCTGGATCCGGTCGGTATCGGCAAACCGCGCCGGCGGGGCCACGCTGCCCCGGGTCTGGGCGGAAGCACTGGTACCACCCAGCGCGAGCAGGGTCAGGATCGCCACGAGCGGCCGATGGAGGATCATGGGGTCTCCGGAAAGACGGGTGGAGTGACGCCCCGAAAGTAACCCCCGGCCCGCGGGCTTGAACATCCGGGCGGAACCCGTGATGCTCCGGGGGTGGGGGCCGGCGGATGCCGGGCCCTGGAGTTGGTCCGAGGAAGGAACTGCCCGTGCCCCGTCGCCTGTTTGCCATCCTGGTCGCCGTCGTCCTGTTGACCCTGCTGACCATCCCGGGAACCGCTGGATTCCTGGCCGATCTCTGGTTCTTCGAAGAGATCGGGTATCAGTTGGTGTTCACCAAGGAGATTACCACCAAGTTCCTGATGTTCCTGGGCGCGGGTCTGGTGGCCGGGGTGGTGCTCTATCTCAACCTCCGGGTCGCGCAGCGCGGACTGGTGCCGGATCCGGTCGTGCTTCGAATGGGGCATCGGTCGCCGGGGGTGGACGTGACCCAGCTGCTTCGGCGTCTCAGCCTGCCGGTGGCCGCGGGCTTCGGGCTCCTGATCGGACTCGGCGCCACCTCCGGCTGGGCAGTGGTGCTTCGGGCCATGCACCGGACGCCGTTCGGGCTGACCGATCCGGTGTTCGGTCGGGATATCGGCTACTACGTCTTCCTGCTCCCGGCCATCTCGACCCTCCTCAGCCTGCTCAGCGGGCTGCTCACGGTGATGGTCCTGATTCTGGTGCCGATCTACTTTCTCCGAGGCGACGTCATCCTCCGGCCGCGGCAACTGCGAGTGGAGCCGTCCGCCGGCGTCCATCTGGCGGTCCTGGTTGCCAGCCTCTTCGTGCTGACGGCCGTGCGCCTCTGGTTCGTTTCGATCCCGGGTCTCCTCTATTCCACCAACGGTCCGCTGGTCGGGGCCGGGTTCACCGACCTCCGGGCCATGCTGCCGGCGCTTCGGGTGTCGGCGGTGGTGGCGCTGGTGGCCGCCGTGGTGGTGGTGATCGGTGCGGTGCGGGGCAAGCTCGCGTGGTACGGCTTCTGGGCGGTGAGCGCCTATTTGCTGGTGGCGCTGGTGGGTCGCGGGGTGGTGCCCATGGTGGTGCAGAAGCTGGTGGTGGCGCCGACCGAGCTGACCCGCGAGTCTCCGTACCTCGCCAATCACATTCGCGCCACGCGCCACGCGTGGGGCCTCGACAGCGTCGAAACCCGCGACCTTGGCAGCGAGGCGAGTCTGTCCTTGACCGACCTCCGGAACAACGGGCCGACGATCGACAACGTCCGCCTCTGGGACCGGGCGCCGCTGCTCCAGACCTTTGGCCAGCTCCAGGAAATCCGGACCTACTACGACTTCGTGTCGGTCGACGACGACCGGTACTGGATCGACGGCAAACTCCGTCAGGTACTGCTGTCGCCGCGGGAACTGAATCCGGCGTCGCTCCCGACCCGGACCTTCATCAACGAACACCTGACGTTCACTCATGGCATGGGACTGACGCTGAGTCCGGTCAACCAGGTGACCTCGGAGGGATTGCCGGTCCTTTTCGTCAAGGATCTGCCGCCGGTGTCCACCGGCTCGCTCAAGATTACCAGGCCTCAGATCTACTTCGGCGAACTCGCGAACGAGTTCGTGTTCGTCGGCACCCGGCAACAGGAATTCGATCATCCGGCGGGCGACGAGAACGTCACCACCACCTACGCCGGCAAGGGCGGCGTGACGGTGGGCGGTCTCGGTCGTCGAATCCTGCTCGCGACTCACTTCGGGTCGTCGAAGATCCTGTTTTCGCAGGACATCCGGCCCGAGAGTCGGGTGCTCTACAACCGGAACATCACCAGTCGGGGCAAGAAGGCACTCCCGTTCCTGATCTTCGATCGGGATCCATACCTGGTGGTGTCGGACGACGGCACCCTGCAGTGGATCCTCGACGCCTACACCACGTCTTCGCTCTATCCCTACTCGTTCCGTTTGCCCGACGGCACCACGTACATGCGGAACAGCGTCAAGGTGGTGATCGACGCCTACGACGGCTCGGTCACCGCCTACCTGAGTGCCCCGGCGGATCCGATCATCCAGACCTGGGCCAAGGTCTTTCCGGGAATCTTCCAGCCGCTCGACAGCATGCCGGCCGGACTCCGAGCGCACCTCCGGTATCCCGATGACCTCTACCGGACGCAGGCCAACCTCTACACCACGTATCACATGGACGGGCCGGAGACGTTCTATCACCGCGAGGATCAGTGGCAGATCCCGCAGGTGACGGTGGCGGACGGGTCGGTGCCGTTCATGCGCCATATCGTGATGCGGTTGCCGGACGAGGCCCAGGCCGAGTTCATCTACATGGTGCCGTTCACGCCGCGAGGGAAGGACAACCTGGCCGCATGGATGGTGGCCCGGAACGACGGCGAGGCGTATGGGAAGCTTCGAGTCTATCGGTTTCCGCGGCAGAGTCTGGTGTACGGGCCGCGGCAGATCGAGAACCGGATCAACCAGGACACCGAGGTCGCGCGCCAGGTGTCGTTGTGGGATCAGCGTGGCTCCCAGGTCATCCGAGGCGATCTCCTGGTGATTCCGATCGAGAAGGCGCTGCTCTACGTGCAGCCGCTGTACCTCCAGGCCCAGGGTGGCCGGATTCCCGAGCTCAAGCGGGTGGTGGTGGCCTATCAGAATCAGGTGGTGATGCAGGAGACGTTAGAGGCCGCGCTGGCCGTGATGTTCGGCGGGGCGCCAGGCACCCGGGCCGAGCCGGCCGCCACGCCGGCCGAGACGGTTGCCCCCGCGGGCGACTCCTCGACGGGAGCCCTCGTGGCGGAGGCTCGGCGCCGGTACGACGCCGCGCTGGCCGCCCAGCGCGCCGGCGACTGGGCTCGTTATGGCGAGGAGATCAAGAAGCTGGGCGAGCTCCTCGAGCGGCTCGGGCCGCCTCCGGCCCGGTGAGCGATCGTCGCATCATCCGACGGCTCCTTGGCGCTCCGTTCTCGGAGGTGAGCGAGATCGCGATCGGGACGCACGACATCGGCGAGTGGCTGGTCCGGGTCACGATGCGCGACGGGAGGGTGATCCGGCTCTCGGCCCACTCGGAGGATGATGCGAAGGAAACCGTGGCCGATCTGGAGCGGTGGCGGACCGAACCGGACGAGCTGCCCGGATCGGGTTCGGGCCGGTGGGTGGCGCTCGTGCTGCTGGTGCTGGTCATCCTCGCGATGGCGGCACTGACCCTCCGCTAGCAGCGAAGCGGAGGTCGCTCAGGATCGCAACTTCGTTCAAGCCCGGTCGGCCGGCGGCGGGGTAGGCTCGTGGCTCCGCCCTGTCCGAGGTCCCCATGATGATCATCGCACTTGCCCTGTCGCTTGCCGTCGGCGCGTCCGCTGACACGATCCGGCTCGAGATGGGCTCCCCGGCCGTCGACGGGCGGGTGTACCAGCCGCACCGCGCCCGGGCCCGGGTGTTTCAGGGCGACAGCCTGGTCACCGAGGGGACCAACGCGCTGGCCACCGGCGTCTCGGCCG
>CADEGB010000091.1:0-5937 GCA_902826755.1 uncultured Gemmatimonadota bacterium | reverse complement strand
CAAGGCCACGGGCAAGCCGGGCTACGAGTTGCTCCAGACGTACGATCACCGCACCATGGCGCCGCTCGGTTACGCCCTGACCACCAAGGCCGGCGGCAGAATCCGTTTGACGATCGACGGCAACCGGATGCGTGGCACCCGCCGCACCGCGGCGGATACCACGACCCGGGCGGTCGATCAGGTCATACCCCGGCTCGGCTACATCGCCTCGGCCTCGGATCTGGTGCCGCTGGCGGTGGGACTCAAAACGGGCCGGGTCATCGTCGCCCCGGTGTGGGGCCCCACCATGGCCTCGGCCGAGACCCGGATCTTCACGATCCGGGGCCAGGAGTCGATGGACATCGAAGGCACCACCTGGCAGGCCTGGCGGGTCGAGGAGCGGCGGGAGTCGGACGGGGTGCTGCTGGCGACCTGGTTCCTCACCGATCGGTCTCCCTATATGGTTGGAGGGGAAGGGTACCTCCCGAACGGACAGGTTCAGCGGTACACTGAGGTAGCTCTTCCCTGACAGGTCCTTCGTGCGCGCATTTCGTGGCTATCTCGTGGTGGTGATCCTCGCTCTCGCGACCTACACCGTGGTGGTCGGCCTCCGGGAGGGGTGGAACCTCTTCCCGGTCTTCTTTGGCGACATGGTCGCGATGACGTGGCCGGGTCAGTTCAACGCCGACTTCCTCGGATTCCTGACGCTGTCCGGACTCTGGCTGGCGTGGCGGCACCACTTCACTCCCGGCGGCCTGGCGCTCGGCGTCCTCGGTGTGTTCGGTGGGATGATGGTGTTGGCGCCGTATCTGATCTACGCCAGTCTCGAAGCACGCGGCAACGTCAGCATCCTCCTGCTCGGTCCCACCCGCGCGACCGGGGCCTAACGGGCCATTCGGAGCAGCGCGCCGAACGAAACGCTCCACACGATCGCGTTCAGGGCGCAGTGCGCGATCAGCGACAAGTAGAGGTTGCGCTTCCACCAGGTCACGTAGGAGAGGGCCGCCGCGAGCAGGATCCGCGATGGGTTCTGCCACGGCGTCCAGAAGTGGTACGCCGAGAAGAGCGCCGCGCCCGCAAGCGGGGCCCACCGCCCCGCCCGGCCGAGCCGAGGCAGGAGATGTCCGCGGAAGTAGAGCTCCTCCACGATAGGACCCGCGAACCCGCCGACCACGAGCCCGAGCCAGAACGTCGCCTGGAGCTTGTCCACCGGGTAGGCCGCAAGCTCCGCCGCACTCGGCGCGAAGTACCAACCCGGGAGCCATTCGAACAAACCGCGGAGCCATCCCTCGACCGGCGCGGCGACCATCGCGGTACCGATCCCCCAGACCGAGAGGAGGGCCGGCCAGAGGAGGTACTGGCTGATAGGCACCGGGTCGCGGAACGCCACGACCGCGGACCAGCGGCCTCCCGCCCGCCGGGCCCGCACGAGCAGATAGATCAGCTCGACCGGGATCAGAATCAGCGCGGTGGCGAGCAGGAGGGCGAACATCGCGGGGTACCCCCGCGCCGTCACTGGCCCAACGAGCGCCGCGAACCCAGCCGTGGTGAGTGCTCCCGGCAGCAGATGCCAGACAATGGTGCCGGTGAGCGGCTCCGCGGCTAGGCCGGATCTGCTTGGTGCAGTCATCGATCGTCTCTCGTCGATTTCAGGAATCGCAAAGCTACGATAGCACCGATTCTCGGTCAACGACTTATCTTGTTGTTTTTCAACGTATTGCATCAGCGGTGACAAGAAATGCAACGGGTACTTGCGTTGCAATGAACTCGAAAACAGCCCATATTAGTGCACCGATTCAGGCCGGACGGGATGCCGGGTAACCGATTGACGCACGACGATCGCTGGCGGGTTGCCGAAGGGCTCGCGGCCGGCCTCGGCTACGCGGAAATTGCTCGACGCCTCGGGCGGCCGACCTCGACCGTGAGTCGAGAGGTCGGGCGAAACGGCGGCCGATCGAGGTACCAGGCGGCCTCGGCCGACGCCGCAACCCGGCGCCGTGCCTGGCGCCGGCCGCGCGCGCCGAGAGCGGTACCGATCGACCAATCGGAACTCGGAGCCAGGGACCGAGGCGCGGTCCGAGCCTTCATCGAACGGTTTGCCGCCGTCATGGCCCGCACCGGCATTCCGAGGATGACCGCCCGGATCCTGGCCACCTTGTTCGCGGCCGATGCCGGTTCGCTCACCTCGGCCGAGCTGGTCGGGGTCCTCCGGGTCAGCCCCGCCTCGGTATCCCGGGGCATCGCGCAGCTGGAAGCACTCGAACTGGTCCGACGCGACCGCGATCCTAACGATCGTCGGGAGCGATACGCCGTCGAAAGCGACCTATGGCTACGGAGCTGGACCGCGAGTTCGCGAAAGCACGCCGTCTTGGCGGACCTCGCCCGAGAGGGCGCGCAGTCGCTCGGCGTCGAGACCTCGGCAGGCGTCCGGCTTGGCGAGATGGCGCGGTTCTTCGAGCAACTCGGTGAGGACATGGCCGGAGGAGACACGTTGGGCTCGGCGGCCGTGGACCCGCGGATCGTCGCCGCGGCGCTGGTTCACTGCGCCAGGCCGATCGGGCCCGAACGGCTGGCGCGAGCGCTCGGCTGGACGGAAGACCGGCTCGCGGCGGCGCTCGCGGCAGCGGAGAAGCGGCCCGAGTGGATCGCCCCCGCGGCGATCCGGCCGACCCCGTCCGGCGACCTCGTGGCGATCGGCGCCGAGCACTTGCTGGCCGCCCCGCAGCGGAACGCGCTGGACGGTCTTGCGGGCGGCGAGGAGATCGACCGGGTCAACGCGGGGAAACCCGGCCGGCATCAGGGCCGATAGGCAATGCAATCGATCTCGACCCGGAGGCCCTCTTCGGGCAGCGACACCGCCTGAATCGTGGTTCGGGCCGGCCGGTGGCTGCCGAACACCCGGGCGTACACCCCGTTCATGGCCGCGAAGTCTTTCATGTCGACGAGAAAGACCCCACACCGCAGCACGTACTGAAGATCGGAGCCGCCCGCCCGGAGGATGGCGCGGAGGTTGGCCAGGCACTGTTCGGTCTGGCTGGCGGCATCGGCTCCGACCAACTTGCCAGTGGCCGGATCGTCGGCGCCCTGACCCGACACGAAGATCAGCCGTTCGAAGCCGATTCCCGGCGAGTACGGGCCGATCGGTTCGGGAAGGTGAGGGGCCCGGATCGGGGCATGCGACATGGCGAAGTCCTCGGAACAGGGTGACGGTTGGTCGGCGCGATGGCCGCTGGGAAACCCGGAAGGTGCGAGCGCCGCCGGTCGGATGCAACCGGCGGTCCGGCCGCGCTAGATTGTCGCCGCGCGGGCAGCAGGTCCCTCGGACCGCGTTGAGGATCCGCGATCCTCGAAGGTCCTGCAACGGGAGCCACGATGACGCCGGACCTGAACGCGATCATCGCCAATCTGATCGAGGATCTGGCCGAGATCCAGGAATCCAAGCAGAGTCAAATGGGGTACCGGCGGGCCGCGCACGCCGTGCTCCTGCTCGAGCAGCCGATCACGGCCCTGATCGAGCCGGGTGCCGACCTTCCGGTCATTCCCAACGTCGGTCCGAAGTCCCTTCGCGTCATCAAGGACGTGCTCGAAACCGGCCGTTCCGATACCGTGGAAGCCGCGGTGGACGCCAGCGGGCAACGGACCGCCATCGACTGGCGCCGGGCCCGGCGGATCAACTTCCTGAGCCGAGCCCGGGTCATCGAAGCACTCGAGGATCCGCGACTCGGCGGGCCCCGGCGAGCCGACTACCTGGGCGACCTCCAGATGCACTCGGACTGGAGTGACGGCAAAACGACCGTGGCGGCCATGGCCGCGGCCTGCGTGGAACGCGGCTATCGGTATGCGGCCATGACGGATCACTCCCATGGGTTGCCGAGTGCTCATGGCCTGACCCGAGACGATCTGAACCGGCAGCGGGCCGAGATCGACGAGGTCAACCAGACCTTGGGCGATCGGTTCTGCCTCCTGGCCGGGGTCGAGGCGAACATCGGGCTGGACGGCTCGCTCGACCTGACGGCGGCGGAGCTGGGAGCGGTCGATCTGGTGGTGGCGGCCGCGCACGCCGGACTCCGAGTTCCCGGCGATCAGACCCGCCGGATGATCGCCGCGGTGCAGACGCCCGGTGTGCATGTGCTCGGGCACCCCCGAGGACGGGTCCGCGGGAACCGACACGGCATCGAGGCCGACTGGGATCTGGTCTTCGAGGCCGCGGCCCGAGCCAACGTGGCGATCGAGATCGACGGCGATCCGGCCCGGCAGGATCTCGACCATGCCATGGCCCGACGCGCCATCGACGCCGGCTGCGTGCTGGCCCTCGACAGCGATGCCCACGCGCCGATGGAACTCGGGTTTGCCGACATCGCGCTGGCCCACGCGCGGCTGGCCGGCGTGCCGTCTGATCGAATTCTCAATTGCTGGCCCCTTGGTCGGCTCCTCGATTGGCTCGGTCGTCGAGGGTAACTCGCGGTATCTATTGAGGTACCGCCTTGGTATGTTGCCTGGGTAGGATGTGCCTCCCGCAGGACCTCCCCGTGGCGCGGAGCTGAGCCGCTCCGGTTCCAAGGCTCCCCATGGATCGACGCTCGCAATAGTGGCTCCAGGCTGGATTTCCCGCCTTTTTGGCCGATCGAGCAGCACCCGCGAGGAGATCCTCGTCGGGCCGATCCGGGGGGAACTTCTTGGGGCCGAACACCTTGGCGATCGGGCACGGGTCACGGCCGCGGCCCAGCGGATCGCGCCGGCCGGGACCGGTCGGCGAGCCACCCCACTTCTTCAGCGCCTCAACAGCACCCGTCGCCATCTCGAATCCGTCCACCAGCGGCTGACCGAAAGTGCTGGTCTCGGCGAGGACATCAGTCCCGCCGGCGACTGGTTTCTGGACAACTATCACGTCATCGAAGAGCACATTCTCGAGGTGCGGGCCAGTCTGCCGCCGGACTATTACGGGGAGCTGCCCGAGCTCCTGAACGGGCCGCTGGCGGGCTATCCCCGCGTGTACGAGATGGCCATCACCCTGATTTCGCACGCCGAAGCGAGGATCGATCTCGACAACGTCACCCGGTTCGTCGGCGAGTTCCAACGGGTCTCGGTCCTTTCGATGGGCGAGTTGTGGGCAGTTCCCGCCATGTTGCGGCTGGGGTTGATCGAGAGCGTGAGGCGGGTGGCACTCCGCACGGTCGAGCGGTTGGACGAACTCGGACTCGCCGCCGAATGGGCCGAGCGGTTTCGCGCCGCCGGAGCTTCGGACGGTGATCCACTCGGCGCGGTGCTCGCCGACTTCGTCGACGGGCATCCGCCGCTCACGGCGGTGTTCGTCAGTCGGTTGCTGCAGCTGCTCCATACCCAGTCGGCCGTGTTCCCCGGCCTCGAGCGACTCGAGTTGTGGTTGGCCCAGGACGGGCTCACCGCCGATTCCACCACCGCGCAGTCGATCCAGCGGTTGGCGTTGACCCAGCTGATGATGACCAACAGCATCACCAGCCTCCGGGCCCTGGCCCGGTTGGATTGGCGGACGTTCGTCGAGGGCCAGAGTCGGACCGAAGCCATCCTCCGTTCCGACCCGTCGGGCGATTACCCGCGGATGACCTTTGCCACCCGAGACCAGTATCGACACGCGGTCGAGCGGATCGCGAAGCGAAGCGGGTCGGGGGAGGAGGCCGTGGCCCGCGCCGCCATTGCGCTGGCCCGGGCGGGCCGCGAGGCCGGGGCCGGCGCCCGTCGCTCACACGTCGGGTACTACCTGGCGGATCAAGGCCTGGCGGGGCTCGAGCGGAGCATGGGCTATCGTCAGCCCCCAGTCGAGCGAATCTCCCGCCTGGTCCGCGATCACCCGAACGTCGTCTTCGTCGGGGGTCTCTTCGCCGGCACCGCGCTGACGCTCGCTCTGCTCTTCCAGGTCGTCGACGGGGTCACCGCCTCAGGGTGGTTTGCGATCATCGCGTTCGCGTTCCTCCCGGCCGC
>CADEGB010000090.1 GCA_902826755.1 uncultured Gemmatimonadota bacterium | reverse complement strand
CCGATCGGCAACTCGGCCGGGCGCATGACGGTCCGGGCCAACGCATCGGCCAGGACGAGGAGCGAGCCGCTCGCGACGAAGACGGCAGGCAGGAGTCGGCGGTGGAGTGGCCCGAGCCATCCCCGCATCGCGTGGGGCGCCACGAGTCCCACGAACCCGATCATGCCGCTCGCCGCCACGCTGGCGGCGGTGAGGAGCGCCGTGGCCACGAAGACGAGCCGCTTGGCGTTTTCGGTTTCGAGGCCGAGGGCATGAGCTGGCTCGTCGCCGAGGGAGAGGAGGTCGAGGGAGCGGGCCGCGGCAAACAGACCAAGAAGGGGAACGGCCGCGTATCCGGCGAAGACCGCGACCGCGGGCCAACTGGCCGCGCCGAAGCCCCCCATCAGCCACAGAAACGCGTTCCGCAGCTGGGCGGCTTCCGACATGGTTAGCAACGCGGAGGTGATCGCGCCGCAGAAAGCCGCCACGACGACGCCGACCAGCACCAGCACCCTCGGCTCGAGCCGACTCCCCTGCACCGCGGCGACGCCGTAGACCACCGCGGAGGAGGCGATCGCGCCGGCAAAGGCGGCGAGGGGGATCGCGGCGAGGCCGGTGAGCCCGAGGGCGATGGCCGCCACGGCGCCGAGCCCGGCGCCGCCCGAGATGCCGAGGAGGTAGGGTTCCGCGAGCGGATTGCGGACCAGGGCCTGGAGAGCCGCGCCGGAGACGCCTAACGCCCCGCCGACCAGAAAGGCAAGCAGGACCCGGGGGAGCCGAAGTTCCCAGACAATGACCCCGGCCCGCCCCCCCGGATCGAGGAGCCCCGCCGCGAGGTCCGCCGGCGCAAGGGCGGTGGCCCCGACCACCAGGCCGAGGACCATCACGGCCACCGCGCCGACCGCCAGCGCCGCGAGCCTCATCGGCCGCCGGCCGCGATCGTTCCGGCGAGGGCCCGGACCGCGGCGCCGATCCGGGGGCTGGGTCGATTGAACTCCGAGCCATCCACCCGAAGAAACCGCCGCTCCCGCACCGCGGGCACCACCTTCCATTCGGGCCGCGACGCGAAGGTGGGGTCGTCCGGGCCGCTCACGAGTACGTAGTTCGGATCCCGAGCCACCACCGCCTCGATCGCCACGGTGAACGACGGCTGATCGACGTCGGCGAACAGGTTCCGAGCACCCGCCCAGGCGACGATCTCCGAGAGAAAGCTGCCACCGCCGATCGCGATGGGCGGGTCGGTCCAGGCAAGCACGAGCACCGAGGGCGGCCGGGGGTGGGTGCGGATCGAGCTGGCCAGATCGGCGGCCACCGTGCGGATCAGGGCCTCGCCCGCGTCGGGGCGGCCCAGCGCGGTGGCCAGCAGGCGGGTGACGCGGTCGAAGTCCCGCTGTCGGTCGAGCGTTACCTCGACGACCGGAATGCCGAGATCCCGCAGCCGGCCGATGGCCCCGCTGTTGCCGGGCGAGCGGTAGGCCACCACCAGGTCTGGTTGCCGCTCGGCGACGGCTTCGACGTTCGGGGCCATCCCGTCACCGACGGACGGCACCTGGGCCGCGGCGGCGGGCCAGTCACACCAGCGGGTTCGACCGACGACCGCCGAGTCGGCGCCTAACGCGAAGAGGATCTCGGTGCCGGCGGGAATCAGGGAGACGACCCGACGGGCGGGCGCGGGCAGCACGGTCGTCACGCCCGCGTCGTCGACGAGGGTGAGGGCGGCGGGCGATCGAGCGGGCGATCGGCCGCAGGCCGCCACGAAGGCGGCCGCGAAAACGAGGCGTCGTACCAAGGCCCTCCCCCGAGGGTTTGGTCGTGAGGGATTCGGAGAGGTCTCCTGGCTCCGGGCGATCCGCTCGCCTTCCCGGTCCGAAGACCAGTGGCGTCGTGAGCGAACCTACGATCTGCCCGTTACAGTGGCGGGGCCGCGCCGGCATCGCACCGGCTTCCGAGAGCTCCGTTCCCGTGGAAAACGCGGGGACGGGCCGAAGTTAGGACGGCGGGGTCCGACCGGCAAGACCGGGCCCGGCCCCGGCCCCGGTTCGGGGCGGTCGCCGCATCCTGAGCCAGGTGCCGACGGCGAGAGCCACCGCGGTCAACCCGACCAGGACTGGGAGTGTGGCGGGGCCGGGTCCGGTACTCGGGAACCGGATCGTCAGGCTGGTGATCGTCGAATCGTCACGGGCGAGGCGCCGGAACGGACGGCCTTCGAACCGCTGAGAATCTCGGACCTGCCAGCCGCCCCCTTCGATCCGGGCGCCGCTCTCCTCGATGAACGCGTCGGTGGAATCGATTCCTCGGAGATCGACGGTCAACCGCCGCGCCCGGGGCGCCACCTCGTACTGGAGCAGCAGTTCCTTGTCGCCCGGGGACAGCGGCGCCAGGACGAAGACACTGTCGTTGCGGAAGAGGAGCGCGTCGGGGGATATCTGGGACAGGCGGGCATCGCCCAGGGCGGGGTTCCGGACACCGGCCGGAAGCGGCAGGCCCCAGGTCGGGTCGGTCGAGTCCCTCCCGACCCGCGTTCGCTGGCCTTCGTTGGCGATGACGAGCCAGTCGACCACGGACCGCGCCCCGATCGCGTCGGGTGCTCCGATGACGATCGTTCGACTCCGAGTGCCGACCCGGTCGACCGAGGTCGTGTCGTAGACGACGAGCTCGATGGTGGTGTCGGGTCGGGCCGGGTTGGTGGCGAGCGGCTGGGAGAAATACTCGATCCCGGCAAAATTGGCGCTCAGCAGAAAATTGGCGGTGGTGTCGGCGTCGAAGCGAAACCGGAACCGGCCGGCCCGATCGGTCCGGCTGGTGTCGATGGGGCCCTGGGTGGCTCGCCCCACCCGGTGGAGCACGACGCGGATGTCGGCCACCGGGACCGGCCCGCCCGGCCCCGCCCGGAAGACGGTCCCGGCCGCGGGGACCACGGGGGCTCCGGGAGTCGGTCGTTGCTGACCGCCCTGCATGGCCGCGAGCAGGGCTCCGAGCACCAGCCAGCCACCGCTCACGGCTGAAAGCGTCCCAGATCCTCGGGATCGAGCTTCGAGAGGAACCGTTTCAGGGCGTCGGGATCGGCTTGGGTCGGGCCGTTTCCCGGACCGGGGCCGCCGTCATCGTCCCCGCGGAACAACTCGTCGGCTACGAAAATCGGGGCCTCGAAGCGCAGGGCGAGCGCGATGCTGTCCGAGGGCCGGGCGTCGATTTCGAACGGGTGCTCCCCGCGGAATACGAGCAGCTCGGCAAAGTAGGTGTTGTCCTTCAGCCCGGTGATGGTGACTCGGCGGAGTACTCCGCCGAGTCCCTGCACCATCGATTTGATGAGATCGTGGGTCATCGGCCGCGCCGGCTTCTCGCCCCGAAGCTCCAGGGCGATGGCATTCGCTTCCGGCGCGCCGATCCAGATTTGGAGGGTACGTTCCCCGCCATCTTCCTTCAACACCACGACCGGCGTGTTCGTCATTCGATCGAGCCCGAGGTGGGCCACCGTCACCCGAACCATGCCGGAAGGGTGGCCTATACCTTGGCGGCGGTCAAGAGATCCCGAACTTTGTTGGTGTCTTCCCACGGGAACAGGGCGACTTTCCGGCCATCCACCTTGGTGGTGGCCGGCTTCCGGCCGAAGTGTCCGTAGGCCGCCGTCGGCCGGTAGATCGGCCGGCGGAGCTTGAGCGAGCCGATGATCCCGGCCGGGGTGAGGTCGAACACCTCGCCGACGATCTTCTCGAGTTTGACGTCGCTGATGATCCCGGTACCGAACGTGTCGACCATGATCGAGACCGGTTGGGCGACCCCGATCGCGTAGGCCACCTGGACTTCACATCGGCTGGCGAGTTTGGCCTCGACGATGTTCTTGGCTACCCAGCGCACCGCGTAGGCGGCCGAGCGGTCGACCTTGGAGGGATCCTTGCCGCTGAAGGCGCCACCGCCGTGACGGGCCATCCCGCCGTACGTGTCGACGATGATCTTCCGGCCCGTGAGGCCGGCGTCGCCATGGGGGCCGCCGACCACGAAGCGCCCGGTCGGGTTGATCAGGAACTTGATGCCGCGGCCGTCGAACCCGCTCTTCTGGAGGACGGGTCGGATCACCTCGTTGACCATCGCGTCGCGGATCGCGCCGGCGGACAGGGTTCGATTCCCGACCTTTTCGGCGTGCTGGGTCGAGAGCACCACCGTCTTGACAGCGACCGGTCGGTCTCCCTCATACTCGACCGACACCTGGCTCTTCCCGTCCGGGCGCAGCCAGTCGATCTGGTCGAGGCCGCCAAGGCCCTTCCGAACGGCGGCCAGTCGCTCGGCGATCCGGTGCGCCAGGATGATCGGCAGCGGCATCCGCTCCCGGGTTTCCCGGGTGGCGTATCCGAACATCATCCCCTGGTCGCCGGCGCCCTGCTCCTTGCTTCGGGACGAATCGACCCCCATCGCGATGTCAGGCGATTGCCGGTCGATCGAGGTCAGCACGGCGCACGTCCGGCTGTCGAACCCGTACGACGCGTCCGTGTAGCCGATCGCCGCGATGGTATCGCGGACGATGTCGGGAATGTGGACGTACGTCTTGGTGGTGATCTCGCCGGCCACCACGGCCATGCCGGTGGTTACCAGCGTTTCGCAGGCCACTCGCGCGGCCGGGTCCTTCGAGAGGATCGCGTCGAGGACCGCGTCCGAAATCTGGTCGGCCACTTTGTCGGGGTGGCCTTCGGTGACGGACTCCGAGGTAAAGACGTGGCGCTTGGCGCGTGCCATGGCTGTTTGATCCGGGGAACGGGTTCAGGACGACGTTTCGTGCTGCAAGCTAAAGGCGGGTGGAGTCGGCGGCAACCGGGTCACCCAGTCAGAAGTCGTTTGTCCACATAGTTTTGCATCGAGGAGCGGAGAATCTCGATGACCTCGGCGGCGGTGTTCGCCTCGAGTGCCCTTGCCGCGGCGTCCCGACAGACGGTGATCGGGACTTTGCGGACCATCCACTTGATGAGCGGCAGGCTGGGGGGTGAGACGCTCAGGGTGTCATACCCCATCCCGATCAGCAGGAGCGACGCGAGCGGCTCGGAGGCCATCTCGCCGCAGACGCTGACCGGAATGCCAGCTCGTTGTCCGACCTCGACGACGCGCTTCAGTTGGAGCAGCACCGCCGGGTCGAGCGGGTTGAACCGGGATGCGAGGTGGGCGCTCCCGCGGTCGACCGCCAGGGTGTATTGGGTCAGGTCGTTGGTGCCCACACTGAAGAACGCGGACACCCGGGCCAGCCGATCGGCGATGACCACGGCGGCCGGTGTCTCCACCATGACGCCGAGTTCCAGGGTGCGGGCCGCCCGGATGCCGGCCGCCGCAAGGTGGGCCGCCTCCTCCGCCACCACGGCCTGGGACTCGAGCACTTCTTCGACCCGGGTGATGAGCGGCAGCATGACCCGGATCTGCCGCTCCGCGGCCACCCGCAGCAGGGCCCGGATTTGGGGCCGAAAGATCTCCGGCCGGTCGAGGCAGACCCGGATCGACCGCCATCCGAGAAAGGGGTTGGCCTCGGGAAACGACTCGAACGCGGCGGGAAATTTGTCGCCCCCGAGGTCGTAGGTCCGGATCACCACCGGGTGGCCCGGGAAGGCGGCGGCCACTCGGCGGAAGTACTCGAGCTGCTCCGATTCGGTCGGCACGTAGGCTCGGCCCGTCACCAGGAACTCGGTTCGGAGGAGACCGACGCCTTGGGCTCCGTTGCGGACCGCCACGTCGATTTCGTCCGGCAGGTCGACATTGCCCATCAGGGTCACCGCATGCCCGTCGGGGGTGACGGCGGGTTGTCCGGTGGCGCCCTCGAGCTCGAGCTCGAGCTTGTGGCGGCGATTGGCGTGAGTCCGGGCGACGTCGAGCTCCTCCGAAGTGGGCTCGAGGAGAATCGTCCCCGACTGGCCGTCGATCAGCAGCATCGTGCCGGCCTTGATCCGGGCCAGCGCGCCCGCCGCGCCCATCACGGCCGGGATGCCGAGCGAGTGGGCAAGGATTGCGGCGTGGGAGGTGCGGGTTCCTTCTTCGCTGACGAGGCCGAGGAGCTGGTCCCGATCGAGCTGCACGGTCAAGCCGGGCGAGAGTTCGTGCGCCACGATGATGATGTGGGTATGCTCCCGGAGGGCGGCCAACTCGTCGTCCGGGCGGCCCATCAGGTGCCGGAGCACCCGGATCTGGGTGGCCGAGAGATCCGCGAGCCGCTCCCGCATCCGGAGGTTCGCGGTTCCGGAGAACGCCACTCGCAGTTCGAGGGCCTTGAACTCGAATGCCGTCTCGGCGCTCAGGTTGTTCTGCCGGATCAGTCCCTCGACCGCGGTCAGAAAATCCTGATCCTCCACCATCAGGATCTGGGCTTCGAAGATCCGGGATTCCTCGAGCCCGGCGGACTGGAGGACTCGTTCCCGGAGCAGGTTGAGGTGGTCCGCGACGGCGCGGACCGCTTCGTGGAGCCGGGCGATTTCCCGGTTGACTTCGTCCGGTCGGACCGAGCGATCCGGGACGTCGGGGAATCGCCACTCGAGCACGACGGCCGGGGCCAGGGCCAGCCCGGGCGAGACGCCGATCCCGCGGATCAACCGTTCGTCGCTCATCATTCACCGAACCCGCTGGCCACCAGCTCCGCGAGGGCGTCCGCCGCGGCGACTTCGTCGTTGCCGTCGGTCCTGATCAGGAGGGAACTTCCCTGCTCCGCCGCCAGCATCATCACACCCATGATGCTCTTGCCGTTGACCGGCTGCCCGTCCTTGATGACTTCGACGTGGGCCGCGAACCCGGCGGCCAGCTTGACGAACTTGGCCGCCGGCCGGGCGTGGAGGCCCAGCGGATTGACGATGGTGGCGGTGCGCTCGGTCACGGTGTGCTCCAGTGCCAGAGAATGATGATCGCCATCGCAACGAGAGTGAGCAACCGGGCGCCTGGAATCCGGGATCGCACCAGTGCCGCCCAGACGCCGCCCGCGCCGCCCAGGGCCAAGGCGGCCAATCCGGGTGTTGCCCCATTCGCCAGCCAGCGGCCCACGATCGGCACGGCGAGCCCGACCATGAGACCGGCCCCGAGCCCCACGCGCCGGACCTGGTCGTCCAGCCGGGACGCCTTGAGCGCCGCCGCCACGCCGAGCCCGGTTCGATAGCCGAGGCCAAGCCCCCAGGCGGTGACGTAGATCCGGACCGCGAGGTACAGGACCAGGCCTACCGCCGCCGCCGGCCACCCGGCGCCCAGCCCGACGGCCATCAGCATCGCCGCCATGACTCCCGGGACCACCCCGATCCAGAAGAGTTGATCGCCGAGGGAGCCAAGCGGTCCGGCCAGCGCGGTCTTGAGTCGCTGGATGGTGGGGCCGGCTACCCCTTCGATCTCGGCGCGCGCAATGGCCCCGGCGGCGATGCCGGCCAGGTACGGATGCGCGTTGAACAGCTCGGTCGACCGGCTGACCGCCTCCCGATGTCGCGCCGGATCGTCGCGAAGCGGCTCCAGCAGCGGCAGGGTCGCAAAGGCGATCCCGACGCCCTGCATCCGCTCGTAGGTCCAGGAACTCTGGAGCATCAGCAGCCGGCCCAGTGACCGGGTCAATCGACTCAGAGCCATGCCGCCGCCAGCACGCCGCCCGCCACCCCCGCCGAGAGCCATCGCCATCGGGGCCCGGAGCGGCCGCTCGCGAGCGCTCCGTGCATCACCGCCCACCCGGCGCCGCCGAGGGCCACGGCCGTGAGCGACCTGCCTAACGCCGGTTCGGGGGCCCAGCCGCTGGCCCGGACTCCCCAGCCGGCGGCGAGCGCCAGCGCGGCCACGAGCCCACTCCGGCCGGCGTCGAACCCGAGACACGTCCACTGCACGCCGGCAATGGCGCGCGGGTCGCCGGCCGAGAGGCGGTCGGCGTGGGCCCGGACCACCCGGGCGTTGAGACGGCGGGTGGCGGGCAACGTGGTGCCGGCCAGCCACCCGAGCGCGAGGCCGAGGCCGGTCGCGACACCGAGCGCGCCGTCCCACGAGGCGCCGGCCACCGCCAGGGTGGCAGCCGCGGTGGCCGCGCCGAAGTCGGGGTAGCGTGAACTTCCAACCGGCACGACGTCCAGCGCGAACAGCTCGAGCATCGCCCCCACCCTGAGCCCGGTCTCGGGGTCGTTGAGCAGCAATCCGGTCCCGACGCCGACGACGAGGGGCCGCGAAAAGAGGGCCTGCAGCACACTCACCAGGTCGAGACCGGCCCACGTGGCCCAGAGCCAGAGCAAGAACGGCGTCATGGCGCGAGCGACTCGAGCGACACCGGGGCCGTGGTGGGGAGGTCCTGTGCGGTGACGGATACGCCCGTTGCGGCCAGGGCCCGGAGATCGGCCAGTTCCTCCGGTGACAGGTAGACGTACCGGAGGTATTCGCGACGTCCCGGCCCGGCGTGGATTCCGCCGAGGTTGACCGACCGGATCTGGTTGGACGCCCGGGCCAGCCAGGTCATGCCGGCCACCGAGCCCGTCAAGACGAGCACCCGATCGGGGCCGTCCGCGAGGGCCGCCAGGCGGCCGGGCGCTTCGACCGGGCGCAGGAATTCCACGTCGATCCCAGCCGGGACGGCCATCCGGTAGAGGTCCCGCTCGAAGTCGCTTCCGGCCACCTCGGCGTCGACCAGGACGATCCGGTTGAGTTCGAGGGGGCGGCCCCAGCCGATCACGACCTGGCCGTGCACCAGGCGGTCGTCGATCCGGGCGACGATGATACTCATCAGCGGCTCGAGATCGCCTTCCCGCCGGTCGCGACGGCGCGGGACGCTGCCTGGTCCGGGGTCAGGGTTCTGTCGAAGACGAACTCGAGCAGCATGGCGAGATTGACGCCCGTCACCACCCGCGCCGTTGGAGCGCCCGCCAGCCGGCGGGCAGCGGCCAACAGGCAGGAGCCCGAGGGCATGTCCACAAAGACTACCGCGGGTCCGTCGCCGACGGCCGCGACGATCCGGTCTTCGAGCTGGCTTCGGTCGCAGCCGGAATTGGAGATCGGCACCAGCGCGTCCCGGATGCCGCTGATCTCCTCGACCGAGCGGACCAGCGCGGGGGCCAGCTCGCCGTGGCAGACGACCACGCCGCGGAGCGGAACGGTCATTCGAAATCTTCCTGAAGGTATTCGCGGAGGCCGCGCTGCTCCTTCATCTTCCGGATGAGGCGGTCGTTGAAGGCGGTGGCCGAGTCGACCCCGGACATTCGAAGCAGGTGGTTCATCGCCACGACTTCGGAAATGACGGTCAGATTCTTGCCCGGATTGAGCGGCACGCTCACCTTCGGCACCTTGACGTCCAGGATCGAAATTTCGGTGCGGGTCAGCCCGGTCCGTTCGGCGTCGTTGTTCCAATCCTCGAGGTGGACCACCACCTCGATTCGTTTCTGCTGCCGGACGGCCCGGATGCCGAACAGCGCCGGAATGTCGATCAACCCGACCCCTCGGATTTCCATATGGTGCGCGGCCAGATCGTGCCCCTGCCCGATCAGCACGTCATTGCCGCGCCGGGTGACGACGACGACATCGTCGGCCACCAGGCGGTGACCTCGCTCGACCAGATCCAGCACGCACTCGCTCTTGCCGATGCCGCTCCGACCCGTGAAGAGGAGTCCCACGCCATAGACGTCGGAGAGGGAGCCGTGCAGGGTCGTTCGCGGCGCGAACGCGGCCTCCAGGATCGGCTTGACCCGCCGGTAGAACTCCGCCGTCTTGAGCTGCGTACGGAGCACCGGCGTGCCGCGCTCGCGGGCCGCCGACAGGAGCGGCTCCGGCGGGCTTTGCCCCTTGGTGATGAAGATGGCCGGCACATCGAAGGCCAGATAGGCGACGATCGAGGCCCGGCGGGTGTCATCGTTCAGCGAGACGAGGTAGCTCACCTCGGTTTCGCCGAGGACCTGGAGTCGATCGGGTACGAACCGCTCGGTGTAGCCAGCCAGCACCAGCCCTGGACTGGCGATGTCCGACGCGGCAATCGGGCGGTCGAGGCCGATTTCGCCGGTCAACGACTCGAGCTCGAGCGGGTTGCCCCGGCGGCCGAGCAGGTCCCGCAGCTTGATGGTCACGATTCCGTGGCCGGGCGCCGAGGGCGGTAGGCGGCATTGGTCTTCTCGAGCTGCCGCCGGATCTTCTCCTCGGCCCGGTCGAGCGCGGTCCGATGATCTTCGGCGGCCGCGAGGCCCACGAGGATCTGGCCCCCGCGTACGTGGAGCCGGACCTCGGCCGATTGACCGTCGGGTTCGACGTCGAACACCACGTGAGCTTCGAGGGCATGCGAGGAGTGCCGCGCCATCCGCTCCATGACCGCGGCGGCTCGGGTCCGGAGATCGTCGGGGATCTCGCAATGGCGGGCGGTGATCGTCGTCTGCATTTTCGGGGCTCCCAGCCGGTCAGTGACCGGTCAGCGATTGGAGATGTCGTTCCGTGGCCGCCGCGGCGTCGTCCCAACTCCAGGTTTCAGCATGGGCGCGGGCGGCTTGCCCGAGGTCGGCCACCCGGGCGGGCTGTTCGACCAGTTCCAGCATACGGCGGGCCAGTGCTTCGACGTCGCCGTGGGGGACCAGCAGCCCGGTTCGTCCGTCCCGAACGGAGTCCCTGAGTCCGGGACTGTCGGACGCAATCGACGGCGTGCCGCAGGCCGCGGCTTCCATCACGGTAATGCCCCACCCCTCCTTCGGCGACGGAAAGAGGTTGGCCCAGGTGGTCCGGAGGAGCCTGAGCTTGGCATCTTCCGCGACGAAGCCGTGGAACGTGACCCGATCCGTCAGGTCCAGCTCCTTGACCACACCCTCCAGTCGGGAGCGATCATCGCCCGAGCCGGCAATGTCGAGTCGGACGTCGGGCCGGGTTCGGTGGACCACGGCCAGGGCTCGGATGGCGAGATCGACGCCCTTGTACCGCTTGAGCCGCCCCACGTATAAGAAGGACGGAGGATCGGACCGGTCAAGGGCTGGGTCCGGCCGGAACCGGTGGAAGTCGACCCCGGGGTGAATCACCGCGATCCGGTCGGACGGGATGCCCCGGGCCACCAGATCGTCTCTGGTGCTCTCGCTGATGGTGTGGAAGGCCGAGCGTCGGTAGGCCAGCGGCATCAAACGCTCGGCCAGCACGACCGCGGACGCGAGCAGCCACCCGGCCTCATGGTATGCGGTCGTCCCGAAGAGGTGCGGCACGATGACGCAGGACGGGATCCGAGAGAGGCTCGCGGTGTAGAGCGGCAGCTTGTTCACGTCTTCGACGACGATGTCCCACGGCCGACTCCGAAGCGCGGCGCGCACGGCGCGACGGCCCCGGAGGGCAAAGGTGTGCCGGTCGCCGTGGCGCTCGATGGTGACGCCGTCGATGGCCGCGGTGGCCGCGGCACCGGGCCATCCCGAACATACCAGGTGGACCCGGTGACCCCGACGCGTCAGCCGGCCGAACAGCTCGAACAGGTGGATCTCGGCGCCGCCCGCCTGGGGGTTCTCGAGATCTTGCCAGTTGACGAGCAGGATGTTCACAACCGCCCGAGATTCCGGGCGACCCGATCGAGGACGCCATTGACGAACGCCGGAGATTCCGGGGTGCCGAATCGGTGGGCCAGCCAGATGGCCTCGTCGATGGCGACCTTGGGTGGGACGGCGTTCGAGGTGATCTCGTGGGCGCCGATCCGGAGGATGTTGCGGTCGACCACCGCCAGGCGCTCGAGCCGCCAATGGTCGGTGGCGGCATCGAGGAGACGATCGAGTTCGGGCATTCGTCCGGTGACCTCCAGGGCGAGCGCCTCCGCGAAGTCCAGTACGGTTGGCTCCGGACCGGTCAGCCGAGCCAGGCCAGGCACCACGGAGGCCACGGTGCGGGCCTGCGCTTCCGCCGCGTAGAGCAACTGGAGGGCTCGCGCCCGCCCCTTCGTTTCCGGCCTGAGCATCAGCGATGTCCAACCTGGGAGATGACGTCCGCGGCGCGGATCGCGGCCTCGGCCGCTTCGTGGCCCTTGTTCCCGGCTGCCCCACCGGCGCGTTCGACGGCCTGGGCCATCGTGTCGACGGTCAGCAGACCGAAACCGACCGGGAGGCCGACGTTCGTGGCCACCCGACCGAGGGCGCGGGTGGTTTCGCCGGCCACGAAATCGAAATGCGGCGTCTCGCCCCGGACGACGACCCCGAGGGCCACCAGCGCGGCGTACCGGCCGGATCGGGCCAAGGCGGCCGCGGCGACCCCGAGTTCGAACGCGCCACCGACCCAGACGATATCGACGTCTTCGCCGGCGATCTGCGCTTCCCGGCAGCATTGCACCGCGCCCTCGAGGAGCCTGCCGGTAATCCGCTCGTGGTAGGCGCTGACGACGATTCCGATCCGGCCGACCGGGCGGAGTTGTCCGCGAAACTCGGGCATGGTCAGTGGCCGATCAGGTGACCGAGCTTGTCACGCTTGGTGGCGAGATAGGCGCGGTTATCGTCGGTGGCTGGTGATTCGAGCGGGACCCGTTCGACGATCGAGAGGCCATAGGCGTCGACCCCGACCACCTTGCGCGGGTTGTTGGTCATCAGCCGAATGGTGGAGAGGCCGAGATCCCGGAGAATCTGCGCCCCGATTCCGTAGTTGCGGAGGTCGGGGCCAAAACCGAGTCGCTGATTGGCCTGGACGGTGTCGGCGCCGCTGTCTTGCAACTCGTAAGCGCGGAGCTTGTTGAGCAGGCCGATCCCGCGGCCCTCCTGATCGAGGTAGACGATGGCGCCACGCCCATCGGCCGCGATCCGCCGCATGGCGGCGTCGAGCTGGTCGCCGCAATCGCATCGGAGGGAATGGAAGACGTCGCCGGTCAGACACTTCGAATGCATCCGCACCAGCACGTCGGCCGCTCCGTCGATCTCGCCATGCACCAGCGCCACGTGTTCGGCCTGATCGACGTCGTTCCGGTAGCCGATGATCTTGAAAGTCCCATGCACCGTCGGGAGTCGTGCTTCCGCGATCCGATGAACGAGCCGCTCGGTCCGCAGGCGATACGCCACCAGCTGGGCCACGGTCACGAAGGTGAGCTGGTGCTGGGCCGCGAAGGCCGCCAACTCCTCGCGCCGGGCCATGGTCCCGTCCGGGTTGAGGATTTCGCAGAT
>CADEGB010000089.1 GCA_902826755.1 uncultured Gemmatimonadota bacterium | reverse complement strand
TGGTCATTTTCCGATTCGCGATCGCCACGACCACGGCGGTGGCGGTGGGACGTCGGTGGAGCGCCATGGCGTGGGCCATCGACGGCGAGGTGGCCCGCCTGGCGCGGGAGTATCGGGCCGGGCGGCCGGGTTGTGTGCCTCCGCCCGGGGGAACTCGTTACACCGCCGATGCGGTCGGCCTCGACTGGCGAGTCCGGGGCGACGCGATCCTGATCCGGCTGGTCGTCTCCGCCCGGGCCGGAGCCGCCGGGCGGTCCCTGGTCGATTCGGTCGTCACCGCCGTGAGTTGCCGATGACCCGCCGCGGCTTCACCCTGTTCGAGATGCTGGTGGCCCTGGTGGTGGGCGCCGTGGTGCTCGTCACGGCCCTCCGGGTCGAGTTGGCTCTGGCCAGGGCGGTCCGCGGCCGGGCCGAGCGGGCGGGCGCCGCCGGTCACCTCCGGGCGGCGGCCGGGCTCCTCCGCTTCGAGGCCGCCTCGTTAGGCAGTGACAGTCTGGCCGGCCCCGATCTCGGAACCGTCGGGCCCGCCCGGCTCGTGTTCCGGGCCCATCGGGGTCTGGTGTCGGTCTGCACTCTGGGAGCCGATTCGGTGGTCCTGGCGGGGCGGCTCGGGTCGTGGCGGCCCCGCGCGCCGGTGCCGGTTCGGGACAGTCTCCTCCTGCTCGTCCCGGGCGCGGGGGCCACCGGCGGGTGGCAGGCGGTGGCCTTGGTGGCCGGACCCACCGCGGCGGTTTGCCCGGGTGGCGAATTGGGGGCGAGCTACCGGATCGGACTCGATTCCGTGGCGGCGGCCCGGCTGGCGGGCCGACCGGCCACCGTGGGCCGGGTGTTCGAGGCCATCGCCATCGAGGCCTACGGCTCGGGGACCAGCTGGCATCTCGGTCAAGAGGGACTTTCCGGCGGCGCCTCGCTTCAGCCGGTGGTCGGCCCGCTCGATGGATCCACGGGGTTCGTGGCGGCGGGCTGGGATCGGGCCGGCCTGCCCGTGGCCGCCACGGCACTCATCGACGGCCTGGCGGTGGTGCTCAGGGTTCGGACCGGGCGGGAACTGGCCGTCGGACCGGGGGCGCCCCGGGTCGGGACCGACAGTGTGTCGCTGTCGCTTCGCCTGGGCAATCGGCCATGATCCTGGCGGTCCTCGCCTTGCTCGTGGCGCTGGCGGCCGCGGTGGGCACGGCTGGGCCGATGGCGGCTGACGCCATTCGGCAGGGCCGGGACGACTTCCTCGAGTTAGTGGCCGAACGGGCTGCGGAGGGGCGCCTGGTCGAGTGGTTCGAGGAGCCGTGGGTCGATTCGACGGCCGGGGGCGTCGTTGGGTCCCGGATCCCGCTGGCGGTGGAGCTGGTGGCGGGCCTCCGAGTGGAACGGGTGCTGGAGTGCGTGGCGCCAAGTGTCTGGATTCTGGAGGTCCGGGCTTCGATCCAGGACAGCGCCGGAGGCGTTCGGGCCCAGATCCGGCGGGGTCTCCTGGTTCGCACCGATTCGCTCCCGGGCGATTCGACAGTGGTTGGCCGGCTGGTGTCGCGGCCCTGGGTGGCCGGCTTTCAGTAGCGGTTCGCCCAAGCCTTGGAAGTTTGCGAAAGATCCGGACGGTTGGAGGTGGGCCTGGCGTTTGAGTGGCCCGTTTTTTCCTTGGTAAAGTGTTGTTTTCAATTGGTTTAGCTTGAAAGCTGCGACTCCTCGCAGCCCGCTGCCAGGCTTGGCATAGCCGTTGCCCGCAGACCCTGTACTTGCGGACACTTGGGCGGGACCCAGAAGTCAGGACGCCGGGTCGGAATTGGAGCCTTCGTAGTCCTGCAAGTTGTTGCAGGGTATAGATTTTCGGTGGGTGATCGTGGTCGGGTCACCAGCTTGACAAAAGGTTGCGCTATCCCTAGCGTGGCCGTCAACCATCTTGGCACTCGAGCGAAGCATGGGATTATTCAACCGCACGCGGACCACGGTCGGTCTCGACATCGGCAGCGGTCTGATCAAGCTGGCGGTCGTCTCGCACGGCTCGGGAGAACCCGTTCTCTCGAAGGTCCTGATGGCCACGGTGGTCGACGACGCGATCGTCGAGGGCGAGGTCATGGACCCGGGCATCGTCGCTGAGGCGATCAAAGGGCTCTTCCAGCAAGCCGGGATCAAGCCGAAGAACGTCGTCACGGCCGTGGGTGGCCGGGACGTGATCATCAAGAAGATTCCGATGGACCGGATGAAGGAGGGCGAGGCGCGTGAGTTGATCCGCTGGGAAGCGGAGCAGCACGTGCCGTTCGACATGGACAACGTCGAACTCGACTTCCAGATCCTCGACCCGGAGAGCGAGGGGCTCCAGATGTCGGTGCTCCTGGTGGCGGCCAAGCGGGAACTGGTCGAGACCAAGATCTCGCTGCTCAAGGACATCGGGATCGAGCCGGCGGTCATCGACGTGGACGCGTTCGCCCTCCACAACGCTTTCGAGATCAACTACCCGGACGCCATGAAGGGCGTTGTCGGGCTGGTCAATATCGGGCACGAAATCACCAACGTGAACATCCTGGACGAGGGTGTGCCGGTCCTGACCCGGGATCTTCCGGTCGGCACCCGCCGTTTCCGCGAAGACCTCCAGCGGGAACGGGGTCTCTCGGCCGACGAGGCCACCGGGTTGCTTCAGGGATTCGAAGTCAACGAGGCGTTGTTGCCGTTCCTCCAGAGCCGCGGCGAAGAGCTGGCGGTCGGGATCGAACGGGCCGCCGCCTTTCTCCAGACCGCGAGCCGCTCGGCCGCGGGGTTGAGCCGGCTGTTTCTCTCGGGGGGTGGCGCCCGGATTCCCGGACTGGCCAAGGCGCTGGGCGATCGGCTCAAGATGCCGGTCCAGCTGGCCAACCCGCTCGAGCGGATCCAAGTGGCGGACGGCGTGTTCGATCAGATGAATGTCGACGAAGTGGCTCCGCTGCTGATGCTGCCGGTTGGTTTGGCGCTCCGCCAGGCCGCGTGACCAGGAGAGGAAGGCGTTAGGCGCCCATGATCACGATTAATCTCAAGCCCGGGCACAAGCGTGCCTCGACCGGCTCCGCCTTGGCGGGAGTCGGCGCCCAGCTCAAGGGCCTCGGGCAGAAGATCAAGGATCCCTATCGGCTCGGCGCGCTGGCCCTCGGGCTCGCGTGGCTTGGCTACGTCGGGATCAGTCAGATGGCGATCACCACCGAAATCGCCGATCTCGAACCCAAACTGGAGCAGTCCCGCGCCGAGAATCAGCGGTTCCGGGCCTTCCTCGGCGAGAAGCGCCGGCTCGAGTCGGTCCGGGATTCGATTCAGGCCCAGATCGAAACGATCCGGACCGTGGACGGCGATCGCTACGTCTGGCCCCGGATTCTCGACGAAGTGGCCCGCGCGGTGCCGCCCTACACCTGGCTCACCGACGTGCAGACCCTCGCGATCACGCCGCCGCCGGTCACTGACACGACCCAGAAAGCCCCCGAGGCGCCGCCGGTCATGGTCACGATCAACGGCCGAACCGTCGACATCCAGGGCTACACCCGGCTGCTCCGGCAGCTCGAGGACTCGCCCTACCTTCAGGATGTGACCGCGATCTCCGCCAACACGGTGCTCGATCAGAACCGGGCGGTGACGGCGTTCGTCCTCAAGGCCACGTTCCAAAAGAACCGCCCCTCCGCGGCCAATCGGGCCGAACAGGAACAGGCGACCGACAATCCCGCGGCGAAGCAGACCGCGGTGGCGCAGCGGGAGGACTGACCCATGGCGCTGCTCGACAATCCCAAAGCGGCCCCGGCCCTGGGCCTCCTGTTCGCCGGACTGATCGGCTACATGTTCTACTCCGGCGAAGTGATCCGCTCGATCGGCTTCGAAGGCGTGCCGATCAAGAAGGAGCAGGCCAAGGTCCTCCAGGACTCGATCGCCTTCCTCGACGCCCAGACCGACAGCGTCAAGCGCGATCTGGCCCGGGGCACCATCGAGGATCTCAAGACCCGGATCGAGTCCTACCGCGGGACCCTCGCCATCCTCCGCCAGCTGGTCCCGGAGCGGAACGAGGTGCCCAATCTCCTCGACGATATCTCGACCCGCGCCAAGATCCGCGGCGTCAACCTGGCCGAGGTGGTTCCTCAGCCGGTGGCGCAGGGCCCGGCGCCGTTCGATACCTACACCTATCGGGTGGCCGTCATCGGCCGCTACGACCAGATCGGAGAATTCCTCTCCGACATCGCGAGCCTTCGCCGGATCATCGTGCCCTACGATCTGACGGTGGCCTCGGCCCAGTTGGCCCAGGCCAAAGCGCTCGGCGACACGACCAAGGCGATGCTGGAAGCGAAGTTCCAGATCCGCACCTACGTGAAGGGCCAGCCGGTGTCCCCGGAAGGAGGGCAGGGTGGCAACTAAGCAGCTCCTCGCGCTCGTCGCGTCGCTGTCGCTCCTGACGAGCGGCTGCGGCGGCGGTGACGAAGCCGAGGCCAAGCAGGCGGCGCTCGCGCCAGCCACGGTGGCCGCCGCCGACGTCGAGGCGACGCCCGCGGCCCCGGTCGCCGACTCGGCCGCGGCTCCGGCGCCTGCCAACCCGACGGCGCCCCCGGCCGATTCCGCCGCGGTCGCGGTGTCGACCGCGGTCGACTCGACGGCGATCGATCCGAAAGCGCCCGCCGATCAGAGCGGGGTCACGGATCGCGAGAGCTTCTCGTATTCGGGCGGCAGCCGGGATCCGTTCGTCTCCCTGCTCGCCACCACCACCGTCGGCCCCGAGCTCCCCGACCTGCTGCTCGTCGCGATCTACTACGACACCCGGGTTCCCGGGAACAGCGTGGTGGTGATGCGCGACAAGGTCGGCGCCCGGAAATACCATCTCCGGCCGGGTGATCGTCTGGGCCGGATGCGGGTCGCCGGCGTGCGCCCCAAAGACGTCACGTTCACGATCGATGATTTCGGCACCGAGCGGCAGGAAACCGTGTCGCTTCGCAAGCAGGAGGAGACCCAATGAGGTTCAGTTCCTGGTCGCTGGTCGCGCTGGCGCTGTTTTCCTTCGCCGCGACCCCCGTCACCCCCCGCGGTGAACCCGATGGTGAAGTCCGGGCACTCAGCCTCCGGACCGTCACCGGCGGCGCCGAACTCGCCATTCACGTCCGCGGCGCGGTCTCGGTCAAGGACATGACGCTGGCCGATCCGGCCCGGATCGTCCTCGATCTGACTGGCGCCGTGCTGCCGGCCGACATCAAGGACCAATACGACGGCGTCAATCGCGCCGGCGTGGTCGGGATGCGGATCCGCCAGTTCAACGAGAACACCGTCCGGATCGTGCTCGTCATGGATCGGCTCAAGCCCTACCGGGTCAGCCAGGCCGACGACGGCGTCCACGTCGCGTTCGGCTCCGACCAGTCGTTTGCCGCCTGGTCCACCGGCTCGATCCCGCTCGTGGCCGTGGCCGACCAGCCCGCGGACGCCGCGCCGGTCGCCGAGACCAAGGTCCCGGCCCGCGCCAGCAAGCCGAAGGTCGAAGTGGTCGAGCCCGCCACCGAGGCGGCGGACAACACGCCGGTCGACTCGCCGTTCAAGGAACGGAAGTTGGCGCGTGTCAGCCCGGTCTACACCGCCGGCCAGCAGCGCCAGGAGCCCCGGCTCACGGTCAGCTGGGACAACGCCAGCATCCAGGACGTCATCGCCGGCTTCCAGGCCATCAGCGGCCGGTCGATCATCCTCGGCAAGGCCATCGACGTGAAGGTCACGGCCGAGATCCGCGACAAGCCCTGGCCCGACGCCTTCAAGGCGATCCTCGGTGCCTACGGCCTCTCGGTTCAGGAAGTCGACGGCGGCATCCTTCGGGTCGACGCCCCCGAGACCCTCGCGGCCATCGACTCGCTCGAGCCCCGCGAAACCGCCGTGGTCCCGATCAACTACGCCAAGGCCGCCGACCTGGTCGGCAGCGTGGGCGGCGTGCTCTCGAAGCGCGGCAAGGTCGTCGCCGACACGGGCAGCAACTCGCTCATCATCACCGACTCGCGCTCGGCCATTCCGTCGCTTCGCGACTTCGTGACCGGCCTCGACATCCGGCCGGCCCAGGTGGCCATCCAGGCCAAGATCATCTTCGTCGACCGGACCGACGTCGAACAGCTCGGCTTCAAGTACGACCTCGCCACCGGCGGGCAGTTCTACAACAAGATCATTCAGCGGCCCGATCCGAATAAGGAAGGCGAGCCGTATCTCCCGGGCGTCAACGTCGTCGACTTGGGCGGCAACGCGATCTCCGCGATCGCCAACGCCGACGCCATCGTGTCGTCGTCCGCGCTCGACCTGACCTACTCGATCGCCCTCGGCGGGTTCACCCTCTCGAGCTTCCTCTCGGCGCTCGAACGGGTCGATCTGACCGACGTCCAGACCGAGCCGGTCATCACGACCAAGGACAACAAGAAGGCCTCGCTGCTCGTCGGCGAAGAAATTCCGCTCCGCGTCATCGACGCGAGCTCGCTCGGTGGCGGCGCCGGTCAGGCCCCCCGCGCCACGGTCCAGTTCAAGGAAGTCGGTATCAAGCTGAACGTCACGCCGCACGTCACCAACAACCGGCAGATCGTGCTCGACATCGAGACCGAGCGGTCGGCGGTGAAGCTCCTCTCGGCGGCCGACCTCGGCTTCAGCATCGACAAGCAGAACACCAAGAACGAAATTCTCGTCAGTGACGGCGAAACGGCCGTCATCGGCGGCTTGACGGTCACCACGGTGACCCGTGCCAAGACCGGGATCCCGCTCCTCGGGAGCCTCCCGATCATCGGCAGTCTGTTCAGCTTCACGATCAACACCGAAAACCGGAAGGACCTGATCATCCTGGTCACGCCGCGTATCGTCGACGACCAGGCGCAGGACAACTGATCGGGAAGGTCGCAGTCGATTAGGGGATCGCTCGTCCCGGTTCCCATCCCCAAGCCGCCGGAGTTGGCAATCGCCAGCTCCGGCGGTGTTTTTTTCGGCCGGTCGTGACGTTCCGGCCCGGCGCCGGGTATCGTCGGTGAGTCGTCCCAACCCGAGCCCCGGACCGGGAGTCCGCGCCATGCGCCCGTTTGCCATTGCCGCCGTCGCCGCCCTGCTGGTGGCCTGTGACATCACCAACCCGGCCCCGGCCCTCGATCTGGACGACCTGCCCGCCACGGTCATTCTCGGCCTCGGCGATCAGCGGGTCGTTGGTTCCTCGACGGTCCGGTTTTCGGCGGTCCGCGAGGACTCCCGCTGCCCCGTGGATGCCACCTGCATCTGGGCCGGCAACGCCCGGATCGAGGTCACCATCTCGCCCCTGGCTGGCGACGGACCCGCCCAGGTCGTCACGCTGAACAGCTTCCTGGAGCCGAAAGTGGCGTTGGCACAGGGCCTTCGACTAAGCCTGGTAGGCCTGAGCCCGGATCCCCGGGTTGGTCGCCCGACCGCGGGCTACCGGGCCGAACTGAGGGTGGAAATCGCCGCCGAATGAGGCTCGGGCGTGGGCGCTACCGCCCCGCCGCCTCCTCCCGCCAGCCGCTCGGCCCCCGCGCCAGCCGGACCCGAACCGGTCGGTACTGCCCCGCGCCGGAATCCCGCCACTGCTGCACCAGGGTCACGGTGTCCCCGACCCACGCCAGACTGTCGGGCCCCCAATCGGCCGGATCGACCCGCCATTCGCTGACCAGGGAGTCACCATCGATCCGGAGGATCTCGACCATGTTGGGCTCGAAGGCGGCCTCGAGGTCGAAGTTGCCGGCCGCCAGTCGGATCCCGCCCGGCCCCACCACCGGCCGGCCGTCCAGTGGGCGCTGGCGGCCGGTGGTCTCGTGAATCAGGAGCCAGCTCCCGCCCTCGTAATACCCGACCCGAATCAGGTGGAACGGCGCCCCGGCCAGCGGGCCGTGATACCGAAAGCTCCGGTACGACTCGCCTTCGGTTGAATCGTCCGCGAGGACGACTTGAGGTGCCCCGCCGGGGAGCCGGATCGTCAGGGTGGGCCCCGTGCGGCTCACCCGCCCGCCGGCGGCCGCGAGGGCGGCCGCCTCGCCGGTGTCCGAGGGCGCGACGGTGACGGTGGGTGGTGGGGCCGGGTCGGCCGGTGGGGCGGCCTGGTCTCGGCCCGGCGAGCAGGCCACGAGCAGGAGGAGCGGTGCGATCGAGAGTCTCATGGCCGTAAAATGGCACGGGTTGGGATGACTCGGAACGGCGGCGGATCTCTCCTACCTGCCCTTCGACCCCCCTGCTAACCTTCCCCGATGCCCTTCCGTTTCACCACCGCCGGCGAGTCGCACGGCAAAGGCCTGGTCGCCGTGGTCGAAGGCGTCCCGGCGGGACTCCGGATCGACGCGGCGTTCGTCGACGCGGAGCTGTCGCGCCGGATGCAGGGCTACGGCCGGGGGGCCCGGATGAAGATCGAGGCCGACCGGATCGAGTGGCTCTCCGGGATCCGAGCCGGCGAGACCCTCGGCTCCCCGATCGCGATGCTGATCCGGAACCGCGACTGGGACAACTGGGCCGACGTGATGGCTCCCGAGGGCGAGGGCGAGATCCGCCGGCGCCGGGTCACCCGCCCCCGGCCGGGCCACGCCGATCTGGTCGGGGTCCTCAAGTACGACCGGCTCGACGCCCGCGACATCCTCGAACGGGCCAGCGCCCGGGAAACGGCGGCTCGGGTGGCGGCTGGCTCGGTGGCGCGGCGGCTGCTGGCGGACTGCGGCGTGTCGATCGGGAGTCACGTCGTGTCCCTTGGTGGCATCACGGCATCCCGCCCCGCGTCCCTGCCAGTGCCCCTCGGCCCGGCGGCCGATGGGTCGCCGGTTCGGATGCTCGACCGGTCCGCCGAGGCCCAGGTAATGGCACGGATCGACGCGGCCAAGACGGCCGGCGACACCCTGGGCGGCGAGATCGAGGTGGTGGCCGACGGCCTCCCCCTTGGGCTCGGCAGCCATGTCAGCTGGGATCGGAAGCTCGACGGTCGGCTGGCCGGCATCCTGATGTCGATTCCGGCGGTGAAGGGAGTCGAGATCGGGCTCGGCTTCGAGGCGGCCCGCCGGCCCGGCTCGGCCGTGCACGACCCGATCGACGCCGACCCGGCCCACCCCACCGACCGCCGCGCCGGGTTCCGGCGCCGGAGCAACCACGCCGGCGGGCTGGAAGGCGGGATGACCACGGGCGAGCCGCTGGTGGTCCGGGTGGCGATGAAGCCGATCGCCACCCTGATGACGCCGCTCGCCACCGTCGACCTCGCCTCCGGCGAGCCCGCCGCGGCCCAGAGCGAGCGCTCTGACGTCACCGCGGTGCCGGCGATGGGTGTCATCGCGGAAGCGTTGGTGGCCATCGTCCTGGCCGACGCGATGCTCGAGAAGTTCGGGGGCGACTCGATGGCCGAGTTGCACCGGAACCTCGAGGGGTACCTGGCGGCGATGGGGCGCCGCTGGGACGAGATCGATTCCTGACGGATTCCGTGCCGCGGCACCTCATCCTCGTCGGACTCCCGGGCGCCGGGAAGAGCACCGTCGGCCGGATCCTGGCCGATCGGCTCGGCACCCACTGGACCGACATCGACCCGATCATCGAACGGGCCACCGGGCTCTCGATCGCCGATCTCTTTGCCGAGGAGGGCGAGGCCGCGTTCCGGGAGCGGGAACGGCTGGCCGTCGTTCAGGCGCTCCGCCTCCCGCCGCACGTGGTGACGCCGGGCGGGGGCTGGGCGGCGGTGGACGGCAACCTGGCCACCGTAGCGGAGCAGGGGTTCCCGATCCACCTGGCCGTTGATCCTGACCTCGCCGCCGCCCGCCTGGCCGACGATCGGACCCGGCCCCTGCTGGCCGGCCCCGACCGGGTGGAGCGACTGCGCGAACTGGCTCGGCTCCGCCTGCCGTGGTACCGCCAGGCCGCCGCCGAAGTCGACGCCGGCACGGGCTCGGCCGCCGAGGTGGCCGACCGCTTGCTGGCGGTGGCCCGGGCGCGGGCGGGCTGGTCATGACCCTGACGGCCACCGTGGTGGGCGGCGGGCTCGCCGGGTCCGAGGCGGCCTGGGCCTTGGCCGAGCGGGGGGTCCGGGTGGTCCTCCACGAAATGCGCCCCGCCGTGCGGACCCCGGCGCACCAGACCGGTCGGCTGGCGGAACTGGTCTGCAGCAACTCCTTCAAGTCGATCGAGACCGCCAACGCCCACGGACTCCTCAAGACCGAGCTGCGGTCGTTAGGCAGCATCCTGCTCGAGGCGGCCGACCAGGCCCGGGTCCCGGGCGGCGCCGCGCTGGTGGTGGATCGGGAGGTGTTCTCGGCCGCCGTCGATGCCCGGATCCGGGCCCATCCGCGGATCGAGGTCGTCACCGGCGAGGCGGTCGAGCTGCCGCGCCCCGGGGTGGTGGCCACCGGGCCGCTCACCTCCGAGCGGCTGGCCGCGGCCATCGCCGCCGAACTGGGCGCCACAGCGCTTGCGTTCTACGACGCCATCGCCCCGATCGTCTCGGCCGAGAGCCTCGACCAGGAGGTGTTGTACGCCCGCTCGCGGTACGGCAAGGGCGACGGCGACGACTACCTCAACGCCCCGATGACGCGGGAGCAGTACCAGACGTTCCTGGCCGATCTCGCGGCCGGCGACCAGTTCGCGGGTCACGATTTCGATCAGGTGGCATACTTCGAGGGCTGCCTTCCGGTGGAGGAGATGGCGCGTCGCGGCCCGGAAACGCTCCGCTTCGGTCCGATGAAGCCGGTCGGGCTTCGCGATCCCCGGACCGGACGCGACCCCTATGCGGTGGTCCAGCTCCGCCGGGAGGACAAGGCCGGCCAGATGTGGAACCTGGTCGGCTTCCAGACCCGGCTCCGGATTCCCGAGCAGCAGCGGGTGTTCCGGACCATTCCGGGCCTGGCCCGAGCCGAGTTCCTTCGCTACGGGAGCATCCATCGGAACAGCTACGTCAACAGCCCGGCCGCCCTGGCGCGGGGGCTCCGCCGGGGGGAGCGGGATCCGGTGTTCTTCGCCGGTCAGATCACCGGGGTGGAGGGCTACACCGAATCGTTAGGCACGGGCCTGCTGGCGGGGATCAACCTCCACCGGGTCCTGACCGGGCGCGACCCGGTGGTGCCGCCGCCCACCACGATGCTCGGGGGGCTCTACCGGTACCTGGCCGAAGCGGATCCGAAGCACTTCCAGCCGATGAACGCCAACTTCGGGCTCCTCGATCCGCTCCCCGAGGGCGTTCGGAAGGCGGACCGGCGCGCGGCCCTGGTCGAGCGGGCTCTCCGGGATTTTGCGTTCTGGCGGGAGACGGTGGACCGATGAGTGGCGATCTGACGCTGCTGGCCGGGTTTCTCGACCACCTCGCCAAGGAACGGGGCCAGTCGCCGCACACGCTCAAGGCCTACCAGCGGGACCTGGCGGGGTTCGTGGCCTTTGCCGACGATTTCTATGGCGGCGACTGGACCTGGGCCTCGGTCGACCGGCTCGGCGTGCGCGGTTTCCTCGGCGAGTTCGAGCGGCGGAAGTTGACCCGCCGCTCGGCGGCGCGGGCGCTCTCGGCGCTCCGGTCGTTCTACCGGTTCCTGGCCGTCCATCATGGGATCTCCAACGGCGTGGCCCGGGCGGCCCGGGTCCCCAAGATCGAGAAACGACTCCCGACCCATCTCCGGCGGGATCAGACCGAGGCGGTTTTCGAAACCGCCATCGAACGCGCTGGCAGCGGCGATTTCGCGGCGCTCCGGGACCACGCCATGATCGAGCTGTTCTATTCGAGCGGCCTGCGGCTCTCCGAACTGGCGCAGGCCGACGTGGCCGATCTCGATCTGCTGTCGAACCAGATCCGGGTCCGCGGCAAGGGTCGGAAGGAGCGGATCGTGCCGGTGGGGCGGAAGGCGGAGCAGGCGCTCCGCGTGTATCTCGACGCCCGGGAGCAGGTCGCCAATGCCACCCGGGGCGACCGGCGGGCCCTGTTTCTGTCGGCCCGGGGGCGCCGGCTGTCGGCCCGGACGGTGCAGCGGCGGATTCACGGACTCTATCGGGGGGCGGGGGTCGAGGGACAGCGGGTCCACTCGCTCCGTCATACCTTTGCCACCGATCTGATGGACGCCGGCGCCGATCTCCGGGCGGTGCAGGAACTGCTCGGCCATGCCTCGCTCAGTACCACCCAGATCTATACTCATACCAGCGTGCAGCGACTCAAGGACGTGTACCGCCAGGCCCATCCGCGGGCCGGCTAGCGGTGAATCGTCCCGGGGCACGGCCGGCGGCCGGGCCTCGACTCGAATGAACGGAGGGTTCCGATGGGGTTTCACGGCACGACCATTCTCTGCGTCCGGAAGGGCGGGCGGGTGGCGTTAGGCGGGGACGGCCAGGTCACCATGGGCGACACGATCATGAAGGCCACCGCCAACAAGATCCGCTCCCTCAAGGGCGGCAAGGTGCTGGCGGGGTTTGCGGGTTCGGTGGCCGACGCGATCACCCTGTTCGAGCGGTTCGAGGAAAAGCTCGATCGCTACCCTGGCAATCTTCCGCGGGCGTCGGTGGAGCTGGCCAAGGACTGGCGGAGCGATCGGGTGCTCCGCCGGCTCGAGGCGCTCCTGGTGGTGGCCGACATCGACCACACCTACGTCCTGAGCGGGCTCGGCGAACTGTTCGAGCCGGACGACGGGGCGCTCGCGGTCGGGTCCGGCGGGAACTATGCCCTCGCCGCCGCACGAGCCCTCCTGCCTGATCCGGCCAAGTCGGCGCGCGACATCGTCCAGCGGTCGCTCGAGATCGCGGCGGACATCTGCGTCTACACCAACCGGCACATCACCATTCTCGAGCTCCCCGCGTGACGACGAGGCGGCTCTCATGTCGGCGATTCTACTCGAAGTCCTCGTCATCGGGTTGTTGCTGATCACCAACGGCGTCCTCTCGATGTCGGAGATGGCGGTGGTGACCGCCCGGCGCAGTCGGCTCAAACGCTCGGCGGATTCGGGCGACCGGCGGGCCCGTGCCGCCCTCGACCTCGCCGCGGAGCCGACGGCGTTTCTGTCGACCGTGCAGGTCGGGATCACCCTGATCGGCACCCTGGCCGGGGCGTTCGGCGGCGCCACGATCGCGGGCCAGCTGGAAATTCCGCTGGCCGTGGTTCCCGGCATCGGGTCCTACAGCGAGGGAATCGCGCTCGCTATCGTGGTGGTCGGGATCGCGTTCGCGTCCCTGATCGTCGGTGAGTTGGTGCCGAAGCGAATTGCCCTGGCTCGGCCG
>CADEGB010000088.1:3841-13449 GCA_902826755.1 uncultured Gemmatimonadota bacterium | reverse complement strand
CCAGCACGTTGGAACGGACCGTTTCGGCCGACCCGACGCTGAAGTGGCCGACGTGGGCATAGCCGTCCGGGGTCCGGAGTCGGACCGAAGCGTACGGGGCTTTGACCAACTCGCGGAGCTGGCGTTCGAGGGCCCGGGCATCGGTAATCCGGGACAGCGTCACCGTCGGTGCCGTCGGATCGTCCGCGACCGCCCGGGGGGCGAGGGCCTCCGGAGCGCTGCCTAACGACGATCGGAGATGATGTTTGAGGTACTCGAGAAACCGTTCGGTGCGGGGTTCGGGGGCGGCGACGGCGGCCTGGGCAACGGCCGCCAGGCCGACCAGCATCAGTCCGATCTCACGCGCCCGCATTCGACACCGACCCGGCCGAAGGTGTCACCAGACGACGGAGTGTCAGGAGTCCCGTGGCATAGAGCGCGATGGTCAGCGCGCCGATGGCTCCCAGTCGGACGGGACTCCCGACGAGGGAACGGATGCCCTCGAACCACGGCTGGGCGGCCAGGTAGGTCAGCCCGTTTTGCCACAGGACGGCGCCAGTGTTCCAGAGCGCCGCGGTCGATCCATCGAGCCAGGATTCGAGGAGCTGGCGGTTGACGGCGGACCAGGCGACGCTCGCCGCCATCCCGGCCGCCACCCCGACCATGGCCGCGATCCGCCGGCGGGTCCAGCGCGGGAAAGAAAGGACCGGCACCGGAGCCGGTTTCCCAACCTGCACCCGCGCCATGATCCGATCGGCGAATTCCGCGCTCGGGGCGTAGCTCGGCGCCCGCCCCAGCATCTCGAGGACCTGACGATCGAGGACGACGAGGCGGCGGCAGTCCTCGCACGTTTCGAGGTGCAACCGCATCTCGCTGCTCAACGCTTCAGAGTGAAACGCGTCGAGGTCGTCCGCGGTCAGGTGGTTCTTCGGCCAAGTGTTAGTCATAAGTCGACTCCCTCGTACGACGCCCTCGCGGAGCCGGTTTCAACGTTCCAGAAAACAACAATTGTCATCGACTCTTCACTCCTCACTCATTCGTCGCGAACGTCGCGAAGCAGGATTCGAAGTTCATTACGAGCGCGGTGGATGTAAGTCTTCACGGTGCCCAAGGGGAGGTTGAGCATCTCGGCGATTTCTTCGTAGGTCCGCCCTTCGACGTGACGAAGGAGGATGCAGGACCGATACTCGGGCCGGAGCCGACTGATGGCGCGCTCGATGGTGCCGCCGAGTTCGCGGTTTTCGACCTCTTGCAGCTGCGACTCGCCCCGTTCGCCGATCTGGAGCGCGGTGGCCTCGACCAATTCGGGGGTGTCGGCGTGGGGCGATCCTTCGAGCGAGAGGGTGTCGAGCTCCCGCTTCCGGAGGTGATCGATGGCGGCGTTGTTGGCGATCTTGAAAACCCACGACGAGAACTTGAACTCGGGCCGATAGGTCTGGACCGCGTTGAGCACCTTGATGAACGTCTCCTGGGAGAGATCCTCGGCCAGTTCGCGATTGCGGACCATCCGAAAGACGAGGGAGAACACCGGCCGTTCGTACCGGCGGATCAGTTCACGGTAGGCCTCTTCGCTCCCTTCCTTGGCGAGCGCCACGACTTCCTGGTCGGTCTTCTCGCGGAGCGAGCCGGGGCGGACGGTCACCGTCGGTCTCGGGGGAATCCGGGAGGTGGCGTCCGCCGGCCCGGTTCGTCGCCGGCCGTTGCTTTCGGGTTTCCGAGCGGGCTAACTTGACGCCCTATGTTCGCCACGGACAAGGAATTACCGGTCACAGGCGGGGCTGAAAAGCGCGCCTACGTCCGGGGCATGTTCACGGCCATCGCGCCGCGCTACGATCTGCTCAATCACGTCCTGAGCCTCAACATCGACCGGCGCTGGCGCCGGGCCGCGGTGGCGGAACTCGGATGGGAACGAGTCCCTGGGGGCACCTACCTCGACTTCTGCGCCGGGACCCTCGATCTGGCCGCGACGCTCGGCAATCACCCCGGATTTCAGGGCAGGGTAGTCGGGGCCGATTTCGTGAAACCGATGCTCGAACTCGGTCGGGCCAAATCCCGTGCGGTGGTGCCCGTGGCCGCCGACACCCTGGAACTCCCGTTTCCGGACCGGTCGTTCGAAGGGGCGACGGTCGGCTTCGGCGTCCGGAACCTGATGGATCTCGATCGCGGCCTCCGCGAAGCAGCCCGAATTCTCAAACCCGGTGCGAGGTTGGTGGTCCTGGAGTTCTCCACCCCTCCGCGCCAGCCGCTCAAGGCCCTGTACTCCTTCTACTTCCGCCAGGTTCTGCCGTTCGTCGGGCGGCTGGTGTCGAAACATAGGAACGCCTACACCTACCTGCCAGAGTCGGTCCTGGCCTTCCCGGGTCCGGCGGAACTCCAGACCCGGATGGAGCGAGCCGGCTTCGAGGGGGTTCGGGTCCGGTTGCTCCTGGGCGGGATCTGCGCCATCCACGTGGGCACCCGGCGGGACGATCAGCGCAAGTAGATTCGGGCGTTGGCGTCGAAGTCGGCCGTTTGGAGGTCGTCGCCCGGGAAGACCTGGACCCGCAGCCGGGTGTCGCTGAGCATCTCGACGACCATCAGGCCTCGTTGCACCCCGGTCGATTGCAGATACCTCAGTCGATAGACGATCCGCCCGGACTGAACGGTGACGTCCTCCGGCCGGGGTGCCGCCGGTGGTATGCCCCAGACTCCTGGGGTATCGATGGTCCCGCCGATCGAAATCCGGACCTGGCTCGGGTCGTAGTAGTCGGCCACGAACGCCAGCGACTTGGGCCAGGTCGCTGGCCCGCCCGGCTCGTCTCCCGCCGAGATGCTTTCGTGAAACCAGTCGCCGGCCAGCCGCCCCGCAACACCGTAGTCGATCCGGCCGTCCTTGTCCGCCGTCGCGGGGTGGCGCCGCAACCGGGCGTAGATGGTGGAGCGAAGGGGCTCGACGAAGTATTTCCACGGCGAGACCGCGTGTCGGGTTGACCACGGGTACCGCTCCGGGACGAGCAGACCAGGGAGGGTCACCCGACTGTCGACGGCGCCAAGGTCCAGGGTACCGCCGGGCATGGTCGTTCCAACTTGTTCACCTGCCTGCACGATCGTCCCGAGCGTCAATCCGGGCCGGAGCACGACGTGGTCGAGGTAGTAGCTGAACTCTCGGGTGACCGCGAACTGGACCTTCGAGTCGGTGGCTCCCTGCTGATGCAGGAAATTGACCGCTCCGGTCGCGGGAGCGAACACGGGCAGACTCGCCGTCGGCGAAACCGCCGGGCGATGGTCGAAGTCGACCTGATAGAAGTAGACGTGGTCGGTTGGCAGAACGTGACCGGGTGGATTGAGGCTCCCGAGGGGGGTCAGGATGGCGATTCGATCCAAGTCGACAGGCGAGACCGAAAACGCCGCCACGGCGCCGGGTGGCGGCGCGATGCCGTTGATGAGCCCGTCGTTGGGATCGGTCACCTGAACCGTTCCGCCGCCGCAGCCGGCTGCCGCGATGCTGGCGATCACGACCAGCCTGGTGTCCCGCCTCATGTCAGGGTCCCTTGGTCGGGGTTCCCCAGGTTATCGGTCCGGGGTGATCGATCTTGATTCGGCGGCGCCACCTGACGAGCGGCGTCGCGGTTCGGGTTCAAGGCCGATTTCCCCGGGATAGCCAATTGCGCTCCGGTTCCGAAGATGGCTAATTTCGCTCAGCTATACTCGCTCCGGACAATGACTTAGATGGGCGAGGCCGGGCGGGTTCACGGAATAACTTCGAGTCAATCGAATGGCAATCGACAGTCTGCGCGAATTCGTCGCCGCAATCGAAAAGGCAGGCGAACTGGTCCGGATCAAGGAGCCGATTCGGACCAAGCTCGAGATGGCCGAAATTACCGATCGGGTGATGAAGAGCCCGGGTGGGGGGCCGGGCCTCCTGTTCGAGCGGCCGGTGTTGGCCGACGGATCGGTGGCCGCGATGCCGGTCGGCATCAACCTGTTTGGGTCGATGCGCCGGATGGAGATCGCGTTCGGGGTTGAACGGCTCGACGACATCGGGGGCCGGATTTCCGAGTTGCTCAACCTCAAGGTGCCGGACGGTCTGTTCGGCAAACTCGCGATGCTGCCGAAGCTCGCGGAGGTGGTCAAGTTTCCGCCGCGAACCCGAAGCGGGCGGCCGAGCTGTCAGGATGTGGTCCTCAAGGGCGACCAGATCGACCTCACCCGCCTGCCCGTCCTGACGACGTGGCCGATGGACGGCGGGCCCTTCATCACCTTTCCGATGGTGATCACCGAGGATCCGACCCGCGGGATCCGCAATGTGGGGATGTACCGCGTCCAGGTAATGGGCAAGGACACGGTGGCGATGCACTGGCAGCGCCACAAGGTCGGGGCCGCCCATTGGCGGGAAATGGCCGAGAAGGGCGAGAAGATGCCGGTGGTGATCGCGCTGGGCGCCGATCCGGCCGCGATGTACTCGGCTTCGGCCCCGCTCCCGCCGACGATCGACGAGTTCATCTTCGCGGGGTTCCTCCGGAAGTCGCCGGTCGAACTGGCCAAGGCGGTGACCTGCGACCTCGAGGTTCCCGGCGAGGCGGACATCGTGCTCGAGGGGTACATCGATCCGGCGGAGCCGCTGATTCTCGAGGGTCCTTTTGGCGACCACACCGGATTCTACTCCTTGGCCGACTACTACCCGGCCGTCCACATCACCTGCGTCACGATGCGGAAGGACCCGATCTATCCGGCCACCCTGGTGGGTCGGCCGCCGATGGAGGACTACTACCTTGGGCACGCCACCGAGCGGATCTTCCTGCCTCTGCTCAAGCTGACGACGCCCGAAATCGTCGACTATCACATGCCGGCGTGCGGGATCTTCCACAACCTGGTGTTCGTCTCGATCGACAAGCAGTACCCGGGCCAGGCCTACAAAGTGATGAACGCGATGTGGGGGGCGGGGCTGATGTCGCTCGCCAAGGTGATCGTGGTGGTGGACAAACACGTCAACGTCCGCAATCCGGACGAGGCGTGGTGGATCGCGCTCAACAACATCGATCCGGAACGGGACGTCCGGTTCAGCATGGGCCCGGTCGACGTGCTCGACCACGCGAGCCGGAGCTTTACCTTCGGCAGCAAAATGGGGATCGACGGGACCCGGAAGTGGCCGGAGGAGGGCTTTACCAGGGAATGGCCGCCGCTGATCGAGATGGACGTCGAGACCAAGCGGCGGGTGGACGAGCTGTGGCCGCGGCTCGGGATCAAGGCGTGAGCACCGCCACTCGGGAGGGCCAGACCTTCGAGGGAACCTCCCTCTGGGTCCGGTACGTCAATTTCGTCAAACTGCCGCACACGCTGTTCGCGCTGCCGTTCGCGTTGCTCGGGGTGCTGGCGGCGTCGCTCGAGGCGCCGATCGAGTGGCGGGTGGTGGTCCGGGTGGTCGTTGCGTTTTCGGCCGCGCGCTGGGTGGCGATGGGGTTCAATCGAATCGTCGACCGGCGGTTCGACGCGGAAAACCCCCGGACCCGGAACCGCGAGTTGCCGACCGGCGCGCTCACGGTGGGGCAGGCCTGGGCGTCCGTACTCGTCGCGGCCGCCATCTTCCTCTGGGCCGCGGGCTCCCTCAACCGGCTCTGTCTCTGGCTCAGCCCGCTGGCCCTCGCCTGGGTCATGGGATACAGCGTTTCCAAGCGGTTTACCTGGTGGCCCCATCTCTGGCTCGGCATGGGGCTCGCCATCGCCCCGGTCGGCGGCTATCTGGCGGTGACGGGGCGGTGGAGCGATCCCTGGTGGCTCCTCATCGTCATCACGGTGGCGGTGGCGACCTGGGTGGCCGGCTTCGACATGTTTTACGCCCTGCCGGACGAGGCGTTCGATCGCGGCGCCGGACTCAAGAGCGCGGTGGTGCGCCTGGGCGAACGCCGCGCCATTCTGGTGGCCAAGCTGCTCCACGGGATCACCGTTCCCGCCCTGGCGCTGTTCGGGTGGGCGGCGGGGTTTGGCGGCTGGTACGCCGCTGGCGTGGTGGTGGCAGGCGGGATCCTGATCTACGAGCACCACCTGGTGCGGCCCGGCGATCTCTCCCGTCTCGACGCCGCGTTCTTCACCATGAATGGTGTCATGAGCGTCACCGTCTTTTTGTTCGCGCTGGCCGATCGGGTCTTCTAGCCACTCGTCTCTCTCCCCGAGATCGACATGCGTACGTTCGTCAAAGTCGCCGCCGTGTTGTTGCTGCTCGTCATCGTGGGCGGTGGGTACTTCCTGTATCGGGTCAGCCCCAAGATCCCGGAACGGCCCTTCCTCAAGCCGGCCGGACCGTTCCCGGTTGGCACCCGGGAGTATGACTGGATCGACTCGAGCAGGGCGGAACGCTACACCACGAACCCCGACGACAAGCGGCGGGTCGTCGTGCAGATCTGGTACCCGGCGGCGGCCGGCCCAGGCGATACCGCCCGCTATCTCCTGCGGCCCGAGGAGTTCGCGAGCCAGCTCGGGGCCCGGGCCGCGCGGAAGGCGCTGACCAACTCCGTCTTCGAGGGGCCGGTGGCCAGCGGCGAGGGTGGGTTCCCGGTGCTGCTCTACAATCACGGCGGGATGTGGACCCGATGGAGCGCCACCTTCGCGACCGAGTGGCTCGCCAGTCAGGGCTACGTCGTCGTCTCGATCGAACACTTCGGGTTCAATCAGACGGTCAAATTCCCCGACGGCAGTCCGTTCGCCGCCGACACGCTTCAGCTTCCGAAGGAAACGGGCGACGGGGAGAAGGACGCGATCGCGTCGTGGGCCTACCTGAACGATCCGGTCTTCCAGATCTGGAAGGGCGACGCCCGGTTCGTGCTCGATCGGCTCGAAGCTCTCAACCGGGACCCGGGTCCGTTCCAGGGCAAACTCGACCTTGCTCGGATCGGCGCCTTCGGCTGGTCGTTCGGTGGAGCGCTGGCGGTGCAGCTGACCCGCGATGATCCCCGGGTCATCGCGGCGGTCGACCACGACGGCCAGTTGTTCGACGACGTCCGCGAGCATGGCACCACCCGACCGGTGTTGCAAATCCATCACGGCGTCGACGACGCGCTCGCTTACGAGGAAAAGGAGCGGCCCGCCGTGCGGAGGCTGCTGGCCCTGGTGGAAAGCTGGGACAGCACGGCCCGGATGGCCTCGACCGCGGACTGGTACGCGGCGAGGGTCGAAGGAACGGATCACGGCGATTTTTCCGATCTGGGGCTGTTCTACCCGCGGCCCGAGGGTCGGATCGACCCGCGGCGGGGTCACGAGATCATCAACGCCTACACGCTGGCGTTCTTCGACCAATACCTCCGGGGGCGGCAGTCGGAGTTGCTTGGCGGGGCGGCGTCGCCGTTTCCAGAGGTGACGCTCCGAACCTGGAAGCGGGCGCCGGTCGCGGCGGATTCGGTCGCGATCCGGTGACAGGCGGGCGAGTCGCCACCCGGCGGACTAGATTGCCGGCACCGCACGGTCAGAGGGCGTCATGACGGACGAGCGCGAGGGTTCCGCGGTTGGCAAGTATCCGGTCACCCGGGCGGTGGATCGGGAACTCGACGTCTTTGGGCTGACCGATCGGGGCCACGTGCGGGAGGAGAACCAGGATCATTTCCTCCTCTGTTCGCTGCACAAATCGATGCGGGTCCACGGGACCAGTCTGCCGACTTCCGCCGACCTCGAGTCCCTCGGCCACCGGTTGGCGTTCCTGGCCATCGTGGCGGATGGGGTCGGCGGCTCGGCGGCCGGCGAGGCCGCGAGCCGGGCCGCGATCGAGACGATCGCGACCTACGTCACCACCACCATGCGGTGCTATTACACCGCGGATCCCCAGGAGTCCGAGGAATTTCTCACCGCGCTCCGCGGGGTGGCCTTCGAGGCCCACCGCGCGGTGGTCGATCGGGGCGTGGCCGAGCCTGATCTCCAGGGGATGGCGACGACGCTGACCCTGGCGATTGGCGTCTGGCCGTCCTTGTTCCTGCTCCAGGTCGGCGACAGCCGGGCCTATCTGCTTCGGAATGGCGAACTCCGCCAGCTCACCCGGGACCAAACGGTGGCGCAGGACCTGGTGGACCGGGGCGTCATGCGGCCATCCGCCGCGTACCGGAGTCCACTGGCCCACGTCCTCTCGAGCGCCATCGGCGGCCAGACCGAGCCGCAGGTCGATCGGATTGCCCTCGAAGGCACCGACGTGGTGCTGCTCTGTTCCGACGGCCTGACCAAACACGTTGCCGACGACGCGATTCGCGGCCGCCTGGTGACGATGACCTCGTCGCGCCAGGTGTGTCAGGACCTGGTGGCGGATGCGTTGGCCGGCGGTGGTAGCGACAACATCACGGTGGTGGTGGTGCGGCAGCGTTCGTAACACCTGATCAGGGCCGGGTGAACCGGCCGGAGGTGGCCGTGGCAAACGTTGGCGCGTGGTCCGTTCTCTTGGTCTCGCTCGCGGCGCTGGCGCCTGGACGGACGGCGGTGGGTCAGCCCGGCCGAGCCACGGTGTATCGCGACACCTGGGGTGTGCCCCACATCTATGCCGATCGCGAAGAAGACGGGTACTACGCCTTCGGGTACGTGGCCGCGGAGGACGAAGGCGAGTTTCTCGGCCGGATCGCGTTGATGGCCCGCGGCACCTTGGCGGCCGCCTTCGGTCCCGACGCCGTCGACTCGGACTACACCTCCCGCCTCTGGCGTCATCACGCCGAGGCCCGCCTCGGTCTGGCGCGCCTGAGTCCTGAACTCCGCCGCAACTACGAGCGATGGGCCCAGGGGTTCAATCGATTCGTGGCCGACCATCCCAAGGCGGTGCCGGCCTGGATGCCCGTCCTGACGGCGACCGATCTGGTGGCGGTGTCTCGCTGGCTGCTCTGGCTGGCGTATCAGGCCGGCGATGGCCTCGGCAAGTGCCGGGCATCCGGGGTGCAGCTGTCGGCGGCCACCGAGGCCGGGCTCGCCAACCGGGCAGTGGCGGCGTCGAACGAATGGGTCCTGGCTCCGTGGCGGACGGCCGGCGGGAACACGATCGTGCTGAGCGACCCGCACGGCGAGGTGGACGGCCAGTTCGTTTTCGAGGTCCGGCTTCACGCCGGGGATCTCGAGTTTGCCGGGTTCACGGTGGCGGCGATGCCGCTGCTGGTTCAGACCCGCCGGGTTTCTTGGGGCATGACCACCGGCGCACCCAGCGTCGCCGACTGCTACGAGGTGACCCTGGAACCCGGCCGGCAGGATCGGTTCCGTTATGACGGCGCCCTCCAGCGTCTGGTCGAGGAACAGGTTCGGATCGAGGTGAAAGGCGCCAGCCCGGTCAACCGGACCCTGACCTACACCCGTCACAACGGCATCTTGTCGCCGGTGGTGGGACGGAAGGACGGCAAGGTGTGGGTGGTCAGCACCAGCTACATGGATCGGGCCGGGGACTTCGACGAGGAAGTGTATCGGATGGTTCGAGCGCGCAACGTCGCCGAGGTCAAGGAGGCGATGCGGCGGCAGGGGATGTTCCCCCAGAACGTGATGGTGGGTGACGCCGCCGGCGCGACGTTCTACGTGCGAGCCGGACGGACGCCTCGTCGCCCGCTCGGAGTGAACTGGCGGCGCGCGCTCGATGGGAATACCGCCCGCACCGCCTGGCTCGGGATTCACCCCTTCGAGGACCTGGTCCAGATCGAGAATCCCGC
>CADEGB010000088.1:0-3828 GCA_902826755.1 uncultured Gemmatimonadota bacterium | reverse complement strand
TGCAGAACAACAACATCGGGCCTGACCGGATGTTCGAAGGGAGCCCGCTGACGGCGGATCGATACCCCGACTACATCTACAACGATGTGCAGGACCGGATCAATTCCCGCGGGCGCCGGGCGGTCGAGGTCTTGTCGAGCGCGGTCAACTTCACGGTGGACGATGCGATCGAGTTGGCGCTCGACGAGAAGTGGGTCGACACCGAGCATTGGCGAGAGGTGCTCCGGCGGAGCGTCGCGAGCGATCCCGACCGGCTCCGGCGGCTTTCGCCGGCGGCGCGCCAACTGACCGATCAGTTGCTCCGGTTCGACGGACACGCCCGGGCCGAATCGAAGGCGGCCCTCGGGTATTGGTACTGGCGAACCACGTTGCTGGCCCAGGCCGGGGCGGCGGGAACCCGCGCGGTGCTCGATGCGGGCGCTCGGCCGAGCGAGCCACTCGCGGAGGGAATCGCGGACCGAGTGGCTGCGGCGCTCGAGGGTGCGGTGACGCAGATGGCCAAGGAGGGAAGGACCGAGGCGCGGTTGGGCGACGTCTTCCGGATCGGCCGGCCGGGCTCGCCGTCGTATCCTGTCGGAGGGGTGGCACTCGCGCCAGACGATCGACGCCTCTGCGAGGGCCTCGCGTCGTGGAACCTGCTCTGCGTCCACACGCTGCGCGCGTTTACCGCGGGGGCGCCGGACTCGAGCGGGCACCGGCTGGCTCAGATCGGTTCGCGGCTTCTCCGGCTGACGGTGTTCAGCGATCCGATCCAGTCGTTCACGCTGCACAACTACGGACAAACCCCGCGCGCCGGCTCGCCCCATCGGGACGATCAGGCGCGGCTCACCAGCGAACGTCGTCTCAAGCCGGTGCTGTTCGAGAAGGCCGACCTGCTGCCGCGCGTCACCTCCCAGACTACCCTCGACGTCCCGCCCGCTTGACGGCGAGACCCTCCTGGAGCCTCCAGCCCATGCACTGCCGTCTCCCATTCGCTGTCGCCGGACTCCTCGCCTCCCTGGCGGGCCCGGCGACGGCCCAGCGCGCCGCCGACTGGTCGGTTTCCCAGCCGCGAGGAAAGACCAGGGTCATCGACTTCACGGTCGATCAGGGGACCTATCTCTCCGTCGATCTGGCCCCCGACGGCCAGTGGCTCGTGTTCGACCTTCTCGGCCACATCTATCGACTCCCGGTGGCTGGTGGGACGGCGGAGAACCTGACGGCGGCAAGCGGCATCGCCCTCAACTACCACCCGCGGATTTCGCCCGACGGACGGGAGATCGCTTTTGTGTCCGACCGTGGTGGTCAGGACAATCTCTGGGTCATGGGGGCCGACGGCTCGAATCCACGGCAGCTCTTTGCCGATGACGACTCCCGCGCGGCCGAGCCGGCGTGGACGCCCGATGGCCAGGCCATCCTGATTTCCCGGAAGATGAAGTCGCCGTCGGGGTTCTATCGGACCAACGACGAGATCTGGAAATTTCCCCGCGCCGGTGGACCGGGCGCGGCGCTGGTCAAGTTGCCGCCGTCGGCGTCATCGGTGCCGGCCCGGGCCGGTGTCTGGGCCGGTCAGGACCGGGCCCAGTGGCCCTCGATGTCGCCGGACGGACGCTATGTCTACTTTCACTCGTCGTTGTTTTCCGGCGCGGATCGCCGCCTCCGGCGTCTCGAGGTGGCCTCCGGTCGGATCGACGACCTCACCGAAACGAAGGACCGATACCTGACCTGCTGTGGCCGGACCACCTACCCGGCCCGGCTTGGCGAGATCGCTCCCGAAGTCTCGCCGGATGGTCGACGGTTGGCGTTTGCCCGCAAAATCCCCGGCGCTCGGACTTCCTATCGAGGTCACGAGTACATCGGCCGGACGGCGCTCTGGCTCCGGGACCTCGAGACCGGGACCGATCGCGTCATCATGGACCCGATCACCAACGACGCAATGGACCTTCACCCGGCTTGGGACCATCGGGTGCTGCCGGGGTACTCGTGGGCCCGGGATGGCAAGTCGCTCCTGATCACTCAGGGCGGCCGCATACGCCGCCTCTGGGTCGAGACGGGTAAGGTGGAGACGATTCCGTTCCAGGCCCGGGTCCGGCGGGAGATCTCGGAGATGGCCCGGCACCAGGGCTCGATCGATGACCGGGCCTTTCGTCCCCGGGCGATCCGGTGGCCCGCGTCCTCGCCGGACGGCGGACGGCTGGTGTTCGAGGCCGCCGGGCGGCTCTGGCTCCGGACCCTGCCTAACGGTTCCGTGGCCCCGCTGCTCGAGGCTGGGCCGGGCGGATTCGAGATGACGCCCACCTGGACGCCCGATGGCGGCGCCGTGCTCTTCACCACCTGGAGTGACGATGGGGGCGGCGCGGTCTGGAAGGTACGGCCCGGCGCCACCCCGGAACGGATGACGCAGGTGCCCGGCCGCTACCTCTATCCTCGGATTGGTCCCGACGGGCGGACCATCGTGGTGAATCGATGGTCACCGGCCCTCACGTACCTTCCGAACGGGGCCGGTTGGGAACTGGTGACGATCGACGGCGCGGGCGCGCTGGCAACGGTCCGGGGGCCAGGCCCGTTGGCGGAGGCGGCGGCCGACACCGCGGGTCTCGAGTACCGGGTCCGCGGGACCACGCTGGTGGCGACCCGCGCGTCGGCCCGCAATCCCTGGGTTCATCCGGTCATTGCCGGGGCCGTCGCCACCGTGGCGCCGTCGCCGGATGGCCGCTGGCTCGCCATCCAGCAGAAGCACGACGTCTACCTCGCGCCGTTGCCCGCCGTGGCGGTGGGCGAGTCGTTGACCGTCAGCCTGGCCGACGACGCACCCTCGCTCCGGCGGTTGACCCGTCATGGCGGGATGTTCCCCCGGTGGCGCAACGCCACCACTGTCGAACTGGTGAGCGCCAACCGGTATCTCAGCTACGACGTCAGCCGGCAGCGGGTCGATTCGATCGCCCTCGAGTTCGAGATTCCTCGAGACCGCGGCCTCGGAACGGTGGCCCTGGTCGGTGCCCGGATCATCACCCTCGACCAGCGGCGGGTCATCGAGCGGGGCACCGTCGTGGTTCGGGATGGGCGGATCGCTTGTGTCGGCGTGTGCTCGCTGGCTGGCGTGAAGGATCGAGTCGATGTGACGGGCAAGACCATCATGCCTGGCTGGGTGGACGTCCACGCCCATCACACCAATGACGAGGGCGATGGGATGATCCCGGAGCGGCGGGCCTCGTCGGCCCGCTACCTGGCCTGGGGTGTCACCACCACCCACGATCCGGCCAGCGAAGAGCACGTGAGCTTTCCGCTGTCGGAACTGGTCGAGGCTGGCCGAGTGGTCGGGCCGCGGACGTTTTCGACCGGCGTCCCGCTCACCTGCAGCGACTTCGACGATCTTCGCGAGATCGACGACTACCAGGAAGCGCTCGATCACATCCGGCGGGAGGCCAACCTCGGCGCGCTCTCGATCAAGGACTATCGCCAGTGTACTCGGATCCAGCGTCAGATGCTGGCGGAGGCGGCGCGGGCTGTGGGGGTGACGATCACCTCGGAGGGCTCCGACCCGCTCTATCTGATCGGCCTGATCATGAACGGGAGCACCGGGTGGGAACATCCGATTCAATATCACCCGCTCTACGCCGACTACACTCGATTTCTGGGGCTGGCCGGGGCCCACTACTCGGCTCAGTTGTTCATCTCCGACTACCCGCACGGCGCCGCCATCGATCATTGGCTCGGTCAGGAGGACCTCTGGGCCAATGCCAAGGTGCGGGAGTGGACGCCGTGGCCGGAACTGGCACTTCGCCGTGGCCTGACCAAGAAGCCGCTGTCCGAGTTCATCTTCCCGATTCTGGCGGAAGGCGCTGCCGA
>CADEGB010000087.1 GCA_902826755.1 uncultured Gemmatimonadota bacterium | reverse complement strand
GCTGGCGCGACCAGGTCGAGGTCGTGGCGGGCGACGTCCTCGACCCCGAGTCGCTCCGGCCGGCGCTCGAAGCGGTGTCGATCGCCTACTACCTCGTCCACAGCCTGGCGGCCGGGGCCGACTACGCCGTCCGCGACCTGGCCGCCGCCCGAACCTTCGCCACCGCGGCCCGCCAGGCCGGCGTCGAACGGTCATCTATCTCGGCGGCCTCGCGTCCGACAGCTCCGGTCTGTCCCTCCATCTCTCCTCCCGGCAAGCCACCGGCGACGCCCTCCGAGAAGCGGGCGTGCCGGTGACCGAGTTCCAGGCGGCCGTCATCGTCGGCTCCGGCAGCCTGTCCTTCGAGCTGATCCGCTACCTGACCGAGCGGGTTCCCGTCATGATCTGCCCGAAGTGGGTCTACACTCGAACCCAACCCATCGGCATCCGCGACATACTCGAGTATCTCGCCGCGGCGCCGGCCGTCCCCGAGTCGACCGGCGCGGTGATCCAGATCGGCGGCGCCGACGTGGTGACCTACGGCGACATGATGCTCGGCTACGCCCGGGCCCGCGGGCTCCGGCGGTCGATGGTGCCGGTGCCGCTCCTCACGCCGCGGCTCTCCTCCCTCTGGGTGGATTTCGTGACCCCGATTCCGGCGGCCATTGCCCGACCGCTCATCGACGGCCTCCGCAACGAGAACGTCGTGACGACGGACACCGCCGCCCGGCTCTTTCCCGCCATCAAGCCGATGAGCTATCAGGAAGCGGTGGCCGCGGCGCTGGCCAAGCTGGAGCGCGGCGAGGCGGAAACGGCCTGGAGCGACGCGCTGGTCACCAGTCAGGGCGACCAGCGGCCGCCCGTCCTGACGACCCACGAGGGCATGATCCGAGAACGACGCGAACGGCTCGTCGACGCCGACCCCGAGGCCACCTTTCGAACGTTCACCGGGATCGGCGGCCGCCGAGGCTGGTTCTACGCCGATTGGACGTGGCGCGCCCGGGGCTTCCTCGATCGGTTGGTCGGTGGCGTCGGCCTCCGCCGGGGACGCCGCGATCCCGATCACCTCCGAGTCGGTGACGCGCTCGACTTCTGGCGGGTCGAGGCGCTCGAGCCGGGGCGGCTGCTCCGGCTTCGGGCCGAGATGAAGGTGCCGGGCCGGGCCTGGCTCCAGTACGACGTGGCCGATGCCGGGGGAGGTCGGTCGCTCCTGGTCCAGACCGCGTACTTCGCGCCCAAGGGACTGGCCGGACTGCTCTACTGGTATCTCCTCTACCCCGCGCACGCCTTGATCTTCAGTGGCCTGATCGCCGCGATTGCCCGCCGAACGGTCCCGACCCACCAAATCCGTACCCGCTGAGTCGCCCGGTAGCGGCCGGGGCGGCCCCGACTATGTTTCCGACGTCGGAGGCGCGAGTCGAGAGGAGTGCTCGCCCCATGAGAAGTCGAACCGCGGTTACCGCCCTGCTGGCCGCCGGGCTGCTCGCTGGCGCGGACGTTGCCGCCGGTCAGGGCGCCCCCCGTGACGTTGCCGCTCGTTTCCTCGATGCCTGGAACGCCCGCCGCTGGACCGAGGCGGCCCGATTCCTCGATCTCGATCAATTCGACCGGTTCCGGCAGGACTTCATCGCCCGCGCCCGGCGAGCGCCGGACGATGGCCCCCGCCTGACGGTCGAGGACCTCCGGCGGCAGGATCCCTCGATGCCGCGGGAGGTGGCCGAGTACCAGGTCCGGATGATGGAGGAACAGCGACAGCGCTATGCCGATCCGACGCCGTTCGAGTTTGCGCGCGTTGCCACGGCCACGGCGCTCCGAGCCCTGACCCCCGCGGAGGCCGCGGCGCGGTGGCTCGAAAGCCGAGATCCCCGCTGGCAGGTCCGGATGCAGTTCGAGCAGGCTGGCTGCCCGGCACCCAGCGACCTCGAGGACATCCCGCTCTCGACCCGCCGGCTCATCGGCGTCGTCGCGGATGCCGATTCGATCACCTACGGTCTGTTCCGCGAAATCCGGCCCGACGACGAAGGGCCCAACTGGGCCGGCGGCGACCTGGTGGTGATGGAACTCCGGGATCGGGGCGGACGGTGGCTGATCCAGCCCCGGGGGGACCTGCTCCCCGAGGTCGGCGCGGTCGACGTCTCCGATTGCCGAGGCGGCCCGCCGCGCGATCGTTAGGCGGACCCGAGACGATCGGTCAATCGGCCCGGAGGGCGGTAATCGGATCCACCCGAGCCGCCCGCCGGGCCGGGATCGCGCTGGCCACGATCGCCGCGCCAAGCAGTGCCGCCGTCACCCCCCCGTAGACCACCGGATCGAAGGCGCTCACCCCGAACAGGAAAAAGCCGAGTCCCCGGGTCACCAGCGACGCAATGACCAGCCCCGCCGCGCCGCCGAGCAGACAGACGATCGTGGCCTGCCGAAGCACCAGGTTCACCAGACTCCGCTCCGGGGCGCCAAGCGCCCGCCGGACCCCCATCTCCTGGGTCCGCTGCGCCACCGAGTAGGCCATCACTCCGTACACGCCGATGATGGCCATCAACAGCGCCATGGCCCCGAACACCGTCAGCAGCTCCGGCATGATCCGCGATCGCGCCAACGACTGGTCGACGTGCTGCGCGATCGTTTCCACCTCGTAGATCGGCTGGGTCGGTGCCAGGGCCAGCACCGCCGCGCGGACCCGCTCGACATAGCCGAGCGGATCCCGCTCGGTCCGGAGCACGAAGCTCATCCGTCGGAAGCTCGACTGGGCCGCGGGCAGGAACACCACCGGAGGCGCCGGTTCGTCGGGGCCGAACTCGCGGGTGTCCCGGACCACGCCGACGATCTCCCACCAGGTCTGGTGAAATCGGATCCGCCGCCCCACCGGGTTGCCATCGGCCCAATGACGCCGCACCAGCGCCTCGTTGACGACCACCACCCGCGGTGACTCGAGTCGATCCCCCAGTTCGATGTCGCGCCCCCGGACCAGCCCGATCCCGATAGCGGCGAAGTACCCGGGCAGGACGCCTCGGGTCTGCGTCACCGGTGCCTTGCCGGGCTCCGGCTCGGGTTCGCCCTCGAGGAGGTAGGCGGCGCCACTGCCGCCGTCGTACGGCAGCTGACTCACCGCGCCAACCGCCGTCACCCCGTCGAGGCCGGCCAACGCCTGCCGCAGCTGCTCCTGAAAACGGTTCACGCTGGAGCTGTCCGGGTACTCCTGAGCCGTCAACGAGGTCCGGAACGCGAGTGCGCCGCGGGTCGAAAAGCCGGGGTCCGCCGCCGTGACCCTTCGGGAGCCCTTGATCAGGAGCCCCGCCGAGATCAGCAGAACGAGGGCAAGGGCGATCTCGACCCCGACCAGGGTACTCAGCATCTTCCCGTGCCGCAGACCCGTCATCCCACGGGCGCCGTCGCGCAGCGAGGTGGCCAGGTTCGGACGACTCGACCGGAGCGCGGGCGCGATCCCGAAGAGGAGTCCCGACCCGACCGAAATCCCGGCTGCGTAGGCAAACGCCACCCAATCGAAAGCCAGGAGTTCGATCCGCGGAAAGTCCGCCGGGAGGAGCGATCGCAGCCAGCCCATCCCGACGAACGAGAGCAGCAATCCGATCCCGCCGCCAATCGCCGCCAGCAACAGACTCTCCGTCAACATCTCGCGAATCAAACGCCCGCGGGCCGCGCCGAGCGCCGCGCGCACCGCCAGCTCCCGATCCCGGCCGGTGGCCCGCGCCAGCAACAGGTTGGCGACATTGGCGCACGCAATCAGCAGCACGAACGCCACCGAAACCATGGTGATGAGTCCGGCCCGCTCCGCGGTGTCGTCGACGACCTCGTCGGCCAGCTGGGCCACCCGCGCGCTCATCCCCGCGTTGGTCGTGGGATGGTCCACGGCCAGCCGCGCCGCGATCCGGCCGATTTCGGCGTTGGCCTGTTCGAGCGTCGCGCCCGCCGTCAGCCGCCCCAACACCAGGAAGGAACTGGTTCCCCGCGGGGCCGCCGGATCGGCGGTGAGCGGAAGGAACAGATCCACCTGGCCCTCGCCCTCGAACCGGAACTCGGGCGCCAGGACGCCCACCACCGCGTGCGGGAGTCCGTCGAGCAGAATGGACCGGCCCACCACCGCGGAGTCGCCATCGAAGCGATGGGTCCAGAGCCGATGCGACAGCACCACGCTCGCCCCGGCCCCGGGCAACTCGTCTGCCCGACCGAACCGCCGCCCCAGCGCCAGGGGCGCACCGAGGAGATCGAGCAGGTCACCGGTAGTGCGAAGGCCCTCGAGCCGCTCCGGGCGCTCGCCTTCCGCGAAGTTGAGACTGGCCCCCTGATACGCGGCGAGCCGGAGCGTCCGACTCTCGCTCCGCCAATCGAGGAAGTTCGGCAACGATACCGACGACCGGGTCCAGCCCCGCACCGGGTTCGTCTGCCAGACCTGCACCATCCGATCAGCGTCGGGATACGAGAGCGGCCGCCACAACAGCGAATTGACGCCCGCGAACATCGTGACGTTGACGGCGATGCCGAGTGCCAGGGAAAGCGAGGCGACGGCGACGAGACCGGGACTCCGCCGGAAACTGCGAACGGCATGCCCGAGGTCTCGAACGAGGGTTTCCACCACGATGCTCTCCAGGTTCCAGCGAGGGCCTGAGTGTTCCAGTACGCGACGCCAGAACGACCGGTTTCAGCCCCGGAGCGCCCGCTCCAACTCGTGAAGATGTTCGCGGTAGTCCACCTCGATGGCGTGACGGGGCGACTCGACCCAACGCCGCCGGATGGCCCCGACTTCCTCGGCCGCCCGAGTCGCGTGGTCCGCCGGCAGCCGATACCGCCCCGTGATCCGAGCTGCCACCAGCCGAGCCTGCGCTTCGGCCAACGGCCAGATCGCCCCGGAAGGCTGGACCAGGCCGATGAAGTAGAGCGTGGAATGCTCGGCGGGAAAAACCCGGAGATACAGCGGCACCTGATCGTCGTCGAACGACACCAGGGCCCGATCGAAGAATGGGAAGCTGATCCGGAATCCGGTCGCGGCAATGACGGCGTCGAACGGTTCGGCCCGCCCGTCGGAAAACCGGACCAGCGGGCCATCGAAGCCGGTCACCGCCGGATAAGAGTGAACCCGCCCGTGTCGGAGGTAGTAGGGCAGCTCCGAGTTGAGCACGGGATGCGATCGGAGAATCGCATGGTCCGGCTCCGGCAGCCCGTACGGCGCGTTCCCTCCGGTCAGGAGACGCCAGGAAAGCCACTGCAGCCGGCGCCGGATCGGCGCCGGGATCCACCGGATCCGGGCGTTGATCACGTCCGGCGGCTGCCCGAACATCAGCTTCGGGAAGAGATAGTATCCGCGGCGCCAGGACAGGCCGGTCCACGCCGCCACCCGGCCGGTTTCGACGGCGATGTCGCAGGCCGAGTTGCCACCGCCGATCACCAGGACCCGACGCCCTCGGAACGGCTCGGCCCGCTTGAACCCGTGAGAGTGGAGATACTCGCCGGTAAAGGTGCCGGGATACTCGGGCCACCGGGGGTCCCAATGGTGCCCGTTGGCCACCAGGAGGTGATCGAACTCCTCCGGTGGACCGGCACCGACGTCGAGCGCCCATCGGTCGCCGGGACGTTTCGTGACCCGCCGGACCGCGGTACCGAAACGGATCGCCGGGTGGAGATCGAATCGGCGCGCGTACCCTTCGAAATACTCGAGCAGCTGTCGATGCGACGGATAGTCGGGGAAATCCGCCGGCATCGGGACGTCGCGATACTGAGAGAGCCGCTTCGAAGAAATCAGATGGGTGGTCTCGGCAACGCTCGAATGTCCGGGATCGGGAGAGTAGACCCAATTCCCGCCGACCCGGTCGCTCTGCTCGAACGCCACCGGGTCGAGGCCGGCCTCCCGGAGCGACCGGATCGCCGCGAGCCCCGAGGGGCCGGCGCCGATGATCGCGATCCGGGGGCCCGTCACCGCGCGGGCCCCACGGCCCGTCCGCTCTCCGGCCCCCGCTCCCCTCGATGGAGCGCCAACCGACCGTTTACGACGACGGCCTCGATCCCCGCCGGGTAGGCAAACGGCTGTTCAAAGGTGGCCCGGTCCGCCACCTGGGCCGGATCGAAGAGGACCAGATCGGCGTACCAGCCTAACGCCACCCGCCCCCGCCGCGGCAATCGGACCCGACGGGCTGGCCGGTCGGTCATCTTCCGGATCGCCTCGGGAAGGGTCAGGACCTTCCGTTCCCGAACGTAGCGGCCGAGGCGCTTGGGAACGGTGCCGAGGCTGCGGGGATGCGGATGGGCTCGTCGGGCCGGGCCTTCGATGGCCACCGCGCCGCCGTCACTGGAGACCATGGCCTGTCGGTGGGCCAGCAGCCGTTCGAGGTTCTCCTCACTCATGGCGAAGCCGACCATGCCCACCCCGCCCCGGCTCCGCCGCAGCAGCCCAACCGTCCGTTCGTACATCGACGCCGGACCGCCGATGTCGGGCATCCGCTTGCCTTCCGCCCCGCGATCGTCAGCCGAGTTGACGCTGGTGATCAGGACCCGATCCCAGCCGCCGATCAACGCCACCTTGGCCTCCACCGCCTCCGCCAAGCGGGCCGCCAGCGTGTCGTTAGCCAGTCGGGTCAGGAATGCCTCGGTTCCCCCGTCCCGGCTCCACAGCGGGAACAGATTGGTGAGCCCGGTCTGGTAGGCGAGGTAGGGATACCGGTCGAACGTGACGTCCCGGCCCGCCCCCCGAGCCGGGTCGATCAGCGCGAGGACCCGATCGATCTTCGGCCAGTTGCGAGGTCCCTGGGTCTTGAGATGGGCGATGTGCACGGGGCACCCCGCCCGCCGGCCAACCGCGAGGCTCTCGGTAACCGACTCGAGGATCCGGTCGTCTTCGTTCCGCTGATGCGGCGAGTAGGGCAGCCGCCGGCGCGCCAGCGGTCGACAGAGGGCCACCAACTCATCGAGCGACGCGAACGCGCCCGGGGTGTACTCGAGCCCCGCCGAGGCGCCGCAGGCGCCGGAGTCCAGCGCGGCCTCCACCAGGCGCACCATCCGGGCCAGTTCCTCCGCGGTGGCGGGGCGATCGTCGTCCCCCACCACCACCTGGCGAACCCGACCGAGGCCAACCATCGACGCCACGTTGGCGCCGGGCTGGAGTGCCTCGACCTCGGCAAACCAGTCCGCCATCCGCGACCGGCCGCGCCGATCCGGAACCCGCGACGATCCGTCGGCGCCGACGACCACGGTCGTGATGCCCTGACGAATCACCGACTCGAGTCGGGGGTCGTCATCGAGCGTCCCGTCGGCGTGGGAGTGGACGTCGACGAACCCGGGCGCCAGGGCCAGACCACGGCCGTCGACCTCGAGCACGCCGGCGGTCCGAATTCTCCGAGCCATGGCGGCGATCCGATCCCGGCGGATCGCGAGGTCGAGTTCCCGCCCCGCCGCCCCGGCCCCGTCGAACACGGTGGCGCCGCGGATGACCAGGTCGTACGGAGCGACTGACGGGCTGCCAAGAAACCACCCCGCGAACGGCGCCGCCCCGGCCATCAGGAGAAAGTCTCGGCGATCGATCCGGGCCATGGAATGCAACCTTTTCTCGAGGCGTCGCATCAAAGGATACGTAACGACAGAGACGGTGCCCGATGACGCTGAAGGCCAGGCAGGACCGGTACGAGAGCTACGAAGTGTACGACGATCAGGGCAACTCGGTAGGGCGGGTGGTGCTCCCCCGGCAGACCCGGTTCTTCGGAACCACCCGGGGCACCGTGTTCCTCCGCCGCCAACCTCCGGTCAAGTCCACCAGAGGCCCGCGGGCCGCCTAACGCAAACCCGACTCCGGCTCCGGGGTCGGCCGCCCGCCCGGGGCCCCTTAGATTGTCCGGGTGCCCCCTCGTCTCGCCCGCCTGATCCTCGCCGGCCTGCTGCTGCCCACGGCTGGCCGCGCTCAACCCCGACCGTCGGACGGCGGCGCCGATTCGCTCCTCTCGGCCGCGACCCGCGCCATCGATGAAGGGCGCCCCTGGCAGGCCACCCGGATCCTGGCCCCCCTGACTCGCGATGCCGCGCCGGCTCCCGCCCTCGCGCTGACCGCCGCGCGGGCGGCCGCCCAGTGGGACGGCTGGGCCACCGTCACCCGGTTGCTCCTCGGCGCCACCTGGCTCGACCGGGTCGAGGACGGCACCGGCCGCTTCCTCCTTGGCCGGGCCCTCCTCGAGCGGGGCAACGCGACCGCCGCCCTCCGGGAATCGCGCCGGGCGGTGGATCTGGCACCCGACTCGCTTCGGAGCGAGCGGATCCTGATCCACGCCCGGGTCCTCGATCGGCTCGATCTCCTCGACTCCGCGGCGGCCGGGTACCGCGCGGCGGCGGAGCTGCTCCCCTCGATCGCCGACTGGCTCCTCCTCCGGGCAGCCGGCGTCACCCGCGACTCGGCGGAACGCGCGGCCCTGTACCAGCAGATCGGCTCCGCGCCGGCCCTGGCCCGGATCCCGTGGACCGAAGCCCTGGTGCGAGACCGGACCGGCGATTGGCGCGGAGCCGCGGAACGGTACCTGGCGCTCGGGGCCCGGCTGGCGGCGGTCCGCATCCGACTCACCTCGGGCGACGACGCCACCAGAGCCGCCACCCGCGCCGACCTCGCCACCCTCCTCACCACCAGCCTGAGTCCCGGCGACGCGGCCGACGCGATCGCCCTCTTCGAGCGACACTTTCCCACCCGCACCGCGGCGGATGAACTCCGCATTGCCCGGCGGGGAACCGCGGCGGGCCTCCTCGAGCGGGCCGCCCGCGGGTTCGCCGCCGCTCGCGGCATGCTCACCGATCGTGATCGCTTTACCTACGCCACGGTGCTCGGGCGTCTCGGGCGGGGCGCCGAGGCGGTTCCTCTCTTCGACGGCGTCCGCACCCCAGAGCTCGTCGGCGATGCCGCGTACCAGAAAGCCCGTCTGCTCCTCCGAACCGGACAACGGGACGAGGCGGAACGGGCGCTGCGCGTCATCCCGGAGCGATTCCCGGCCGACTCCGAGCCGGCCGCCACCGCGCTCTTCCTGCTCGGCGACCTCGCGGCCGATCGGGGTGACGACGCCACGGCCCGGCCCGCGTTCCTCGCGGCCGCCACCCGATACCCGACCACCCCCTTCGGACGCCGGGCCGCGACCCAGGCCGCGATGATCGCGTTCCTCGACGGCGACCTGCCCACCGCCGCCGCCGAGTTCGACCGGATCGCCGCAACCGTCCCGGGCGAGGAGGGTCTGGCGGGACGCTACTGGGCCGGCCGCGCGCTCCACGCCCAGGGGGACACGGCCGGGGCTCGGGCCCGCTGGTCCGCGTTGGTCAATCCACCCCGCGAGTCGTACTACGCGTGGCTCGCGGCCAAACGGCTCGACGGCGGCTTCCGGACGTTTCCACCCCGTTCCGACTCGGCGACCATCGATTCCCTCCCCGCACCCCTGGCCCGGGCCACGTTGCTCGACCGACTCGGCATGCGGGTCGAAGCTCGTTTCGAACTCGAGGCGTTTGGTGCCCAAGCGGCGGGATCGACCGATCGGATGCTGACCGGGGCGGAGGGATTGGCCCGCGGGAACTGGCACGCGAGGGCGCTCCGGCTGGCGCAGCGATCCCTCGAGCGAGGCGCCGCATTCGACCGCCGGACCGCTGAACTGCTCTATCCGCTCCCGTTTTCGGACCTGCTCCGCCACGAAGCCGCCGGCGCCGGCGTCGATCCGATGCTCGTCGCGGGCCTGATCCGGCAGGAATCGCTGTTCGACCCGGAGGCCCGCTCGGTGGCCGACGCCCGCGGTCTCATGCAGGTGCTCCCCTCGGTCGGCGAGGAACTGGCCCGCAAGGCGTCACTCCCCGAGTGGGATGCGGTTCTCCTCTACCAGCCCGACGTCAATCTCGATTTCGGGATCGACCACCTGGCCGACGGGCTTCGTCGCCTCGGCTGGGCCGAGCGGGCCCTGGCCGGATACAATGCCGGCGTCGATCGAGTCGAGCGGTGGCAGACCATCCGGGGCGTGGCGGATGATCCGGAGGTCTTCGTCGAGCGGATCCCCTTCGTCGAGACCCGCGACTACGTCCGCAAAGTCCTTCGAAACGTCGCGATCTACTCGGCGTTGTATCAGCCGCCCGCCTCGTGAGTCACGACCCGTACCTCGCGCTCCGCCACGCCGGATTCCGCCGCTATCTGACAGGTCACGTCCTCGCCGTGCTCGGCCAGGGCATGCTCGCGGTCACCGTCGGCTGGGAACTCTACGAACGGACCCGCTCCACCCTCGTCCTCGGCCTGGTGGGGCTGGTCCAGGTCATCCCGCTCGCGGTGCTGATCCTGCCCGCGGGCCAGCTGGCCGATTCGCACGACCGACGCCGGCTACTGATGGTGGCGGAGGGCGCGATCACCCTGGCGGCACTCGGCCTGGCCGCGGCGTCCCGGGCGGCCGCGCCGATCTGGGTCTACTACGTCCTGCTCATGCTCTACGGCGCCGGCCGGACTTTCCAGCTCCCCGCCAAGCAGGCGTTGGTGCCCAACCTGGTCCCGATTACCTCCCTCGAGAACGCGGTGGCCTGGAACAGCGGCGGGTGGCAGGGCGCCGACGTCATCGGGCCGGCCATCGGCGGCATGATCATCGCCGCTACCGGGGGCGCGTCGTTCGTCTACGTCCTCGTGGCGGTCACCAGCCTGGCGTTCCTGCTGCTGGTGAGCGGAATCGAAACCAGGCCGCTGGCGTCGACGGGCAAGCGGGTGACCTGGCACGGCTTCCTCGAAGGGATCCGGTTCGTTCGTCGGTCGCCGATCCTCCTCGCGGCCATGTCGCTCGACCTGTTTGCCGTGTTGTTGGGTGGGGTGGTGGCCCTCCTCCCCGTCTTTGCCAAGGAGATCCTCGAGATCGGCCCCACCGGCCTCGGATGGCTCCGCGCGGCTCAGTCGCTCGGCGCGGTCTCGACCTCGGTGATCCTGGCGCATCGGCCGCCGTTCGAACGGGCGGGCCGATGGCTCCTCACCTCCGTCACCGGCTTCGGGCTCGCCATCCTGGTCTTCGGCCTGTCGCGGAACTTCGTCCTGTCGCTCGTCATGCTCTTCCTGGCCGGCGGGTTCGACGCGGTCAGCGTGGTGATCCGCTTTGCCCTGGCGCAGTTCGAGACCCCCGACGAACTGCGCGGCCGGGTCTCGGCGGTGAACAGTCTCTTCATCGGGATGTCGAACGAGCTGGGAGAGTTCGAGTCCGGCCTGGTGGCGGCCTGGATCGGACCGGTCGGGGCGGTGGTGGCGGGCGGGATCGCGGTGATCGCCGTGGTCGGGCTCGTCGGCGTGGTCTGGCCCGAGATCCGCCACCTGGAGCGGCTCGGATCCCGTTCGAGCCCCGCCCCATCCTGATCGAGTCTGCCTAACGAAACAATTCCCCCAGTCGGTGGCCTGCGATCGGCTCCGCCGCCGCCAACAGGCCCGTGCGGTGCGCCGCCATCCCAAGAACCTCGGCCGGCGTCAGCCCGGCCTCCCGCAGCGAGGCCAGGGTGGCGGAGCCGGCCCGCTTGCTGAGTTTGACTCCGGCGTCGCCCATGATCAGGGGATGGTGGAGGTAGCGGGGCGGGCCACTCCAGCCGAGCATTTCGCCGAGGAGGATCTGGCGGCCCGTCGACGCCAGGATGTCCTCGCCCCGTACCACCAGATCGATTCCGTGGAAGAGATCGTCCACCACCAAGCAGAGCTGATAGGTCCAGTTGCCGGTCTGGTCCCGGAGGAGGAGGTCGCCGCATTGCCGGGCCGGATGCTGGCTCATCGTTCCGAGCCGGAGATCCTCGAACCCGACGACGCGATCGGCCAATACCACCCGGATGCCGCGGCCGTCGACCAGCTCGAGACCCTTGTCTCGGCAAGTTCCCGGGTAGCGAAGCTCCTCTCCCGGCTCCGGTCCGGCGCCGGCCGCGGCGGCCATCGACCGCCGGGAGCATTCGCATCCGAACACGGTGGCCACCCTGGCCAGCCGGGCCACCGCATCCCGGTACCGTTCCGGCGTATCACTCTGACGCCACGCCGACCGCCCGCCCTCGAACGACCGCCGGTTCTCCGGCTCGACCTCGAGCCCCAGCCAGTCGAGGTCATGGAGGATGGAGCGCTCGTACTCTGGCCGGCAGCGTCCCCGATCGTGATCTTCCATCCGGAGTACCACCCGGCCGCCCCGAGCCTGGGCAACGCCCCACGTCCAGACGGCGTTGGCCACGTGGCCAAGGTGGAGGAATCCGGTAGGGCTCGGGGCAAAACGGGTGGTGGGTCGATCGGGCAGGCGGCGGGCGAGCTCCATGGGTCTCAAACCTAATCCGGCGCACCAGATCCGGATCGGCGGCACCATCGAACTCCAGCCGGTGTGAGGGCGTTCGACTCTTCGACAACGACTTGCAACTCCACCTTACCCAACGACTACGATCGGACGAACGTTCGCAGAAGGTCCAAGTCCCCCTTGTCAGCCTCACGAAGCGCAAGGAGGTAGGGGTGACTGCCCGAACCTCATCCGTCCTCATCCCCTGTTGACCGATCCGGTGGAGTCGCTCCGTTGACGGTGCGCCAAAGTGCTCGGCGACTGCCGCGCAGGAGTTGATCCGCTCGTTCACGAATGAGCTCCTCCACCTCACCAGGACCGGTTTGCTGGCTCTCGAGCCGCATGGTGTGGGCGACCCGGTCCAGCTCGCTGGCAGCTCGCCTCTGCGCTTGCGCTCTCAACAGGTCGGCCAGGCTCTCCCGAGGAACGATGGCGTAGACCAGATCGCAGTTCATGGCCTCTGCGGCTCGTCTTAGCGCCGACAGGGTTGCGGAGCCGCCGGCCTCTCTTGCCTCCAATTCGTGCACACCTTGGCGAGTGACGTTGAGCCGCTCCGCGAGTTGAGGCGCAGTCATTCCAATGGCACGACGTATCATTTTCAACCAACCATCGGCTGGCGATTCTCGCTCCATGGTGTACCAACGAGCCAGGCGCCGCTCAACCTGCCTCTCAAGGAGGGACTGCAACTCCATAAGATGCCATCCATCAATGAGTTAAGTTGTCAAAGCCCGAGAAGGCTCAAGCGTAGCTTGGGGCCCTAAGAGACTAGGATCAAATAGAATGTCAAGCTATAGATTGTCAGTATAGCAGAATATGTCAAGATATATATTGACTGTTTGTCTGTTAAGTCAAGCTATATATTGACCAAATCAGGACTTTGAGGGTTGGGAAAAAGGAACCAAGACCAATGCCTGGTAGGTAGGCGGTGACGCCATGGATCACCCAATCAGCGTTCATTTGAACGGATTGCGATGAGCACCGGGCTCCCCGGGGATTGCGACCCAGCCGCGGACCCAGGCATCCTTTCCGGCGTCCGCCTCCGCCCCAACCGAGGAGTCCCGTCGTGACCCGACCGTTCGTTGCCGCGCTGTCGACCGCCATCGCGTTCGTCACCCTCCCGCTGGCGGCGCAGACCCCCGTCGCCCTGTCCAAGCCGGATGCCACCTTCGAAGAGCCGTTCACCCAGGTGGCGAGCCTTCGGGAACTGCCGAACGGTCGGGTGCTGGTCTCGGACATGCGGGA
>CADEGB010000086.1 GCA_902826755.1 uncultured Gemmatimonadota bacterium | reverse complement strand
GACGAGTCAAGCGGGCGGCCAGCCAGCGGGAAAGCTGCCGGAAGCCGCCCGGGTCGGGTCCCCTGCGCTACCGGGATCGGCCGGCCGCCCGATCGCGATCCGCGGCCTACGCCGCGAGGTGCCGCTTGAAGAACGCGATCGTCCGGTCCCAGGCCAGCTTGGCCGCCGCCGCGTCGAACCGTGGCGTGGTGTCGTTGTTGAAGCCGTGCTGGGTGCCTGGATAAAGGTGCCGCTCGTACGGGACGTTGGCGGCCTTGAGGGCGGCCTCGAAGGCCGGCCAACTCGCGTTGATCCGCTCGTCCACCTCGGCCGACTGGACCATCAACGGCGCGCGGATCTTCGGCACGTCTTCCGGATTGGGTGACGAACCGTAAAACGCCACCCCGGCCGAGAGGTCGGCGCCGAGGCGAGTGGCGAGGTAGTTCACCATCCCACCGCCGTAGCAGAACCCCACGGCCCCGAGGTTACCCGCGCTCTCCGGGCGGCCCTTCAGAAATCCGGCTGCCGCGACGAAGTCCTCGCGGGTCTTGGCCTGATCGAGCTGGCGGAACGCCTCCCGGGCCTTGTCCTCGTCGCCCGGATAGCCGCCGAGCGGAAAGAGCGCGTCCGGGGCGAAGGCCACGAACCCGTCGAGCGCCAGGCGGCGGGCAATGTCCTCGATGTGCGGGTTGAGGCCGCGGTTCTCGTGGATGACGAGCACCGCCGGCCAGCGACCGTTCCCGGTGGGGCGGGCGAAATAGCCCCGCGCTTTGCCGTATCCGTTCGGCGAGTCGAACTCGAGGTATTCCGGGGCGATCCGCTCGTCGGTCGGTTTGACGACCTGAGCCTCGGCAAACTTGGGACTCAGCTGCTCGAGCAGCATGGCCGCCGTGACCCCACCCACCGCGAACTTGGCGGCGCGGTCGAGGAACGTCCGACGGTCGATCCCGCCGTGCACGTAGGCATCGAACAGGATCAGCAGTTCCTGGTCGAAGTCGTGAGCGGTTTTCCGTTCCATGGATCCCTCGTTCGAGATGGGTGGCCTGGGAATCTAGCACCACCCCGACCGCGAACGACGCAAGGTACCCCCTACTTGGCGCGGATCCGGTTGTTCTTCGGGTTGTGCTCCAACTCGCAGAGACCGAGCGCCTCCATCAGGGGCGGCAGATAGACGCCAAATCGGCCTCGGAGTCCCTTCTTGAGGCCGTACCATCCTTTGATCGGATTGGTCGGAGACCGGCCCCAGGCTTCGACCGTGCCGTCCTTGGCTGGCTTCTGTTCGTCGGCACCGCCCAGGTCGACCCAGTCGCCGGCCTTGCGGAGCATGGCATGGAGGTCGTCGACGCAGCGGGCATCGTAGTGAAGCACGGTCTTCCCGACGGTGCAGACCAGGACGGTCCGGCCGTCGAGTTCCTCGACGTGTATGGTGTAGTCGGAGGTGCCAGGCGGGGTCTTGAGCTTCCAGGGGTTGTCCCTGGTCCGGTCGAGCTTGGCCATCGTGGTCGGCTTTCGGAGTTCAGGATGGACGGCGGGTGCCCTGGTCGCGCTCGGCGCGCTGTTTGAGCGCCGCGGCAAACGCCTCGAACGCGGGCTGGAGATCGGGAATGCTCGGGAGAATGAACCGGGCCAGAAGGCCGGAAAACTCCTCCGTCATCGTAAACGTGACCCCGCTGCCCGTTGGCTCGAGCCGGTAGGTCCGGACCCCGGTGAACAGGCCCAGGGGCATACCCCCGGTCCATATCATCCGCCGAGGTGGCTCGAACGCGGTGACGCGAAGCGGGAAGGCGCGGCCGGGGGCTTGGCGGGTCATGACGGTCACCCGCCCGCCGGGGGCGATCCGGCCGTCGACTTTCTCGACGGTCGGGTTCCACTCGGTCCAGCGGGCCCCATCGATGAGGATGGACCAGACCGCGTCGGGCGGGGCTTGAATCTGAACGGAAGCCGAGAACGATTTCACTGGATAGTCGGGAATGGAGGTGTCGTTATGGTAACCTTCACGTTACCGATCGGCAAGGGCGACGGCGGGTCCCTAGGACGGGCGGCGCTCCTCTGACGATCCGTCCGCCTGGCTCAACGCCGCGAGCACCACCGGCCACGACGCCCGATACCTCGCTACCCGCTCGCCCCAGCCCGCGGCGCTTTCGGGCAACGGACCATGGCGGACCGTGATCCTGGTGCCGTCACCTTCCGGTTCGAAACGGATCACCACGTCGGTCGGCGCGTCGGGGCCGGTGCCGAGGTAGAAGTCCAGTTCAAGTCGCTCCGGCCGCTGCCAGACCCGGACCCGGCCGAGTTCGGCGACCCGTCCATCCGTCGCCCGCTCCAGGAACGGCTTGCCCGGGGCCATGGTGATCGTGCTGGCGGGGTCCTTCGTGAGGCGGTGGGTCGGCGGCCACCAGTCCGAGACCCGCTCGGTGAACAGATCGAACGCGGCCGCGGGCGGGAGCCGAAGCAGGACCGAGAACTCGATCACTCGCGGTCCAGCGTCTGCAGTCGAGCCAGGGCCGCCTCCCAGAATTCGTCGAGGTACGCTCGCACTTTCGCGAATCCCTGAACCCGGACGGCGTAGTAGTTGGTGGTGCCGGCCCGCCGCGATTCCACCAGCCCCGTCTCCTCCAGCACCGCCAGGTGGCGGGAAATGGCGGGCCGGCTGACCGGGAACGACTCGGCGATGTCGCGGACCGACATGGGCCGACGCCGGAGCCGACGGAGAATTTCCCGACGGGTCGGATTGCCAAGCGCATCAAGTGGATGCATGGTAACGAGAATGTTACCAGCAAAACCCGGTCCAGGGTAGGCCGAGTCGGGTGGCCCGCCGCGGTTCGCGCCAGGACGGGGATGTCGATACGTTGAGGGGACATTCGACGACGGTAGGGAGGACCCTGAACGTGAACGACCTGCTCTCTCGGCCGCTGCCGTGGTACGTAGCCGGCCCGTTGATCGGCCTGATGGTCCCACTCCTGCTCCTGATCGGGAACCGGGCCTTCGGGATCTCCTCCACGCTCCGTCACATCTGCGCCGCCTGTGTGCCTGGCCGCCTTCCGTTCTTTCGCTACGCCTGGAAAGACGAAATGTGGAGTCTCGTCTTCGCGGGCGGGATCCTCCTGGGTGGCGTGCTGGGTGGCCTGGTGTTCCCCAACCCGGAGCCGGTCGCGCTCTCGGCGGCGGCGCGGGAGCGGTTGGCGGCGGTCGGCATCACCGACCTGACCGGGCTTCATCCTCGCGAGCTGTTCAACTTCGCGGCGATCGGCTCGGTGAAGGGCTTTCTGCTGATCGTGGTCGGCGGCTTCCTGGTCGGGTTCGGGACTCGCTACGCCAACGGCTGCACCTCGGGCCATTCGATCACCGGAATGGCCAATCTCAAATGGCCTTCCCTCGTCGCCACGATGGCGTTCTTCGCGGGCGGGTTGGTGATGACCTGGCTCATTCTCCCCGGGATCCTCGCCCTGTGAAACACCTGGCGTTCCTCGTCGCTGGCACCGTGTTTGGCTTCGTTCTCACCAAGGCCGAGGCGGTGTCGTGGTTCCGGATCCAGGAGATGTTCCGGTTCCAGTCGTTCCACATGTATGGACTGCTGATGAGCGCCGTGGTCGTTGCCATGGTCTCGTTGGCGCTCATCCGCCGGTTCGGCGTCCGATCGCTCGGTGGCCAACCGATCGCGATCGAGCCGAAGCCGTTTACCAAGGGCACCGTCCTCGGCGGGATGACCTTCGGGCTCGGGTGGGCCATGACCGGCGCGTGTCCGGGTCCGTTGTACGCGTTGGTGGGCGCTGGCGTCTATCCGATGGTCGTGGCGCTGCTGGCGGCGGTCGCCGGCACCTGGGCCTATGGCGCGCTCCGAGATCGGTTGCCGCATTGATGATCACTGGCCGCCGCCGCTTCCTCGGCACGGTTGGCGCCGCGCTCTCCGGGCTCGGCGTCGGCCGCGGGGGCGGCGGGCGCCCGAGCTCGGTCCATCACCTGACCATCCTGCACACCGCCGACCTGCACGGCCAGTTGAGTGCCCACGACGAGATGTTCTGGGAGAACGACGCCCCGGTATTCCGACGCCGCGGCGGCATCGCCACGCTCCACGCCATGATCAACACCATCCGGCGCGAGGCGCCGGGCCGGGTCCTCCTCGTGGAGGGTGGCGATTGTCTCCACGGGAGCGGTGTCACGTCGCTCTCTGAGGGGCATGCCATCGTGCCCCTGATCAACGAACTCGGCTACGATGTCCTCTTGCCTGGGAACTGGGAAGTAGTCTTCGGTAAGGCCGCGTTGCTCCGCAGTTTTGCCGCGTACCGTGGCGCCGCGGTCTGCGCCAACATGTTCCACGCCGACCCTCGGCCGGCGCGCCTGCTCTTTCCGCCCTGGCGAGTCATCGACGCGGGTGGGATCCGGGTTGGGTTCATCGGCTACAACGATCCGCTCACGCCGATCCGGCAATCGCCCGCCTATTCGCGGGGAATCCGGTTCGGCCGGCCGGAGGAGAGCCTGGCGCGGTACGTCCGGATTCTCCGCCAGGAGGAGCGATGCGCGCTGGTCTTCGTCGTCGCCCACCTCGGCCTGGCCCAGCAACTCCATTTGGCCAACCAGCCCGCCGCCGAAGGCGTCGACTACATCCTCGGCGGCGATACCCACGAGCGGCTCCGCGAGCCGCTGGTGGGTCGCCACGCGCGCGTCACCGAGCCGGGCGCCTTCGGGTCGTTTCTGGGACGCCTGGATCTCGTCGTCGAAGGCGGTCGGATCAAGGAGGAGCGGTATCGGCTGCTCGACGTCGATCCCGAGCGATACGCTCCAGATCCGCGAATCGTCGCGATGGTGACCGCGGCCCGGGCCCCCTACGCGCCAGACCTCGACCGGGTCATCGGGCGGACCACCACGCCGCTCTGCCGGTACTTCGTGCTCGAAACCCCGCTCGACAATCTGATCACCGACGCCCTGATGTGGCGGTTCGGCACCGACCTCGTGGTGTCGAACGGGTTTCGGTTTTGTCCGCCGCTGGTGCCTGGACCGGATGGCGCCGCGGATATCTCCCGCGACTATCTCTGGAGCATGCTCCCGGTGGATTCGGAGGTGAGGAGGGGGCGGGTCACGGGTGCCCAGATCCGGGCCTGGCTCGAGCGGGAGCTGGAGAACGTGTTCTCGGAGGATGCGGCCAAGCGGTTCGGCGGCTGGTTCGTGCGCTACCAGGGAATGAAGGTCACCTTTCGGATTCGAGCCGGGGTCGGCAACCGGATCCAGGAGATCCTCATCGGTGGCCAGCCGCTCGACCCCGCTCGACGCTACTCGATGCTGGCCTGCGAGCGCGAGGGCGATCCCGGCGACGTCCTCTGCCGGATGATCGGCGTCCAGGACCCCCGCCGAGTCGACGTCCGGCTTCACGACGTGATGATCGAGTACCTCGGCCGGTTTTCGCCGGTGGCCCCGGTGGTGGAGGGTCGCGCCGTGGCGCTCGACGGTCCGCCAAGCCTGCTCTCGCAGTTGACCGGCACGACGTACCGATTCCAATAGGAGGCCGGTCGACGAATAAGCGTGGCTCCGACCGACCGTCTGCTCATTGACAACTCCACCAAGCTCCCCCGCCCCCGTTGGCCGGGGCGGGCGGCAGGCCAGGTTTGATGGTCGCTACGGCGGTTGCGCTGGCGTGGCTCCCGTCCGGACGGCGCCAGTTCACAGCCAAACGTGCCTCGCCCGCAAAACGCCCCCCGCCACCGGTACTGAATTCGATCTCGTAGCTGCCGTAGGACTCGCGAATCAGGTCGCGGGTTTCATTCCCACTCAGGCGGACAGACCCACAGATGGCTGGGGCCTGGGTCGAGTGCCCCGGAAGGGTGACGGAAAAGCCGAGGATGTCTGCCACCCCACCGGCCGTCTCTCGAACTCTAATCAGGGGTGCGTACGCGAAGCCATCGGAGCCCGGGTAGTTGATTTCGAGCATCTCGAACTCCACGATCGCCAACTCGGAGGCTCCCGGCATGGGGCGGCGGAGCACTTCGACGGTCTTCGAAACCGACAACCCGCCCAGCGACGCGGTGATGGTCGCGACCCCTTGGTCGACGGTCTGAACGAACGGGGCTCTTGAGCTGGTGCTCGCGGTCGCCACCTGCGGATTGCTGGTCGACCACGAGATGTCCCGAGGATCGAGGCCTTCGTTCGGGTACGTCCATAGTGGGAGCTTGATCCCGTGCACGACTGGGGAGCGGACTTGGAAGTCGAGGTTCACCGCCCGGACTCGAAACGGCCGGCTGGCGTTGAACCGGCCGGTGGATGCTGTGATCGTCACGGAGCCGACCTGGTGACCGGTCACGGCTCCGTCGGCGGCCACCGAGGCCACGCGTTCGTCGCTCGAACGCCAAGCCACCGCGGAGACCGGGACAGGGGCTTGGTATCCGGCCGCGTTGTAGCCGACGATCTGCAGCGGCATCGCTGCGTTAGTCGGAATCCAGTCAAAGGGGGCGGCGATCTCCAGTCGGACAATCGGGCCAGGAGCGTCGGACTCCGTCGGTTGGCCGCAGCTGGTCAAGCCGACCAGCAGAAGCAAGGCGATCAGCAGATTCACCTGGATGCACCTCAGTGAAAGACCTCGCAATGATCACCCCAGCGCGTGAGCGGACCGTCCCCTAGCCGTCTCCTTGGGTTCTCGACAACCTGAACGGGGCCGGCCCCGGCCCCGCCGCAACGCGACCGCTCCCAACTCTCGTTGGGATGCCCTTACTTCACCTCGAATTCCCGCTCGCCAGCCGGGGTCCCATTGAGCGAGATCGCCACCTTATACTTGCCCTTGGGCCAGGCCGACGCCTTGGTGATGTGGAACTCGGTGGCGGCCGGTCCGGTCGGGGCGATCATCACCGTCGTCGAATCCACCAGCTGGCCGGTCTGAAACGTCCACAGCGCGTGGAGCGCGGCCGACTGGGCCACGCCGGTCGTGGCCACCGACGCGTAGATCGTGTCCCGGGTTCCGAACGCGGCCGTCGCGGCCGTGACCATCTTGTCGGCCCCGATCGCCTTGCCGGTGACGATGTCGGCGACGGCCACCGGTGCGGGGGGTGGGGCAACCGGCTCGGCGGCCACCGGCGCCGGCGGCGCCTCTTTCTTCTTACAGGCGGAAACGGCGACGAGGGCACCGAGTGCCACCACCGCGGCCAAACGAATGCGAGCACGCATCAGGAGTTCCCTCCGAGCTCGGGGATGACCAGGACCTGACCAGGCTTGATCAAGTCGGGATTGGGGCCCACGACCGCCTTGTTGGCCTCGTAGAGTTGCTTCCACAGGGTGACTTTCCCGTAATACTGCTTGGCGATCTTCGACAGACTGTCGCCTTTGGCCACGGTGTGGGTACGGACCTCCGGCGTCTTTTCGGCCGGCGGCAGGGGCGCGCTCGATGAACCTCCGCCCCGGACGTCCGAGAAATCCGGGAGGGGCTCTTTGCTGCTCGGTGACATGAAGGCCTCGCTGGCGTGTCGGGTGAGACGAACCGGAGCAAACCTAGCCGCCGTGGGCGCCGTCGCAAATGCGCCCACCTCGGCGGCGGTCCTCGTACCAGGCCCGACCCGCGGATACATTGTACCGCCGACCGATTTCCGGACCGACGCCCGCAACCCATGACCGAAACCCGCCACATGCGGAAGCACGCCCTCCTCTATGGCCTCGTCGGCGGCGTCCTGATCGCCGGGCTCAAGCTCATCGAGTACCGGTGGCTGGTCATCGAGTATTCGGTGGAGATCTACGGGGCCCTGGTGGCGGCGATCTTCGCCGCCGTCGGCATTTGGCTCGGTCGCCGACTGACCCGGCCCAAGGAGACGGTCGTCGTGCGCGAGGTTTCGGTGCCGGCGCCGGTTGCGTTCGTTCGGGACGACGCCCGGGTCGCGTCCCTCGGCCTCACCCCTCGGGAGCTCGAGATCCTCGAACTCATCGCCGCCGGTCTCAGCAACCGGGAAATCGCGGAACGGGTCCACATCAGCGAAAACACCGTCAAAACCCACTCGAGCCGCGTTTTCGACAAGCTCGGTGCCCGACGCCGAACCCAGGCGGTCCAGGTCGGGAAGGAACTCCGCCTCATCCCGTGACCGGGCGCCGGAACCACCGCCGCCGTTGCGTCATTCCGCCCGCCGCGATTGATTCGGAGCGTCTTCCGCTCCCCTGGAACAGCCAATGAAAAACGCGCTCCTCACCTTCTGGGCCGTCCTGCTCGCCACCCCGGGTGCCGCCCAGATCCGCTCCGAGTTCGGGCTGATGGTCCCGATGCGGGATGGCGTCCGCCTCGCCGCCGACTCCTGGCGTCCGGATGCCCCCGGGCGGTATCCCGTGCTGCTGGTGCGGACGCCCTACCTGAAGACCGGGCTCCAGCTGGCCCAATGGGGCCGCTATTTCGCCGAGCGAGGCTATGTCTTCGTGGTCCAGGACACCCGCGGCCGGGGCGACTCCGAGGGAAGCTTCGAGTTCTTTGCCGGTGACGGGCGAGACGGCCACGACACGATCGAGTGGCTCGCCGCGCGGCCCTGGTCCAACGGCCGGGTCGGTACCCTCGGCCTCTCCTACCTCGGCACGGTTCAGTGGATGGCGGCCAAGGAACGACCACCGCACCTCGTCTGCATGGCGCCCACCGCGCCCGGCGGCCGCTGGTGGGACGAAATCCCCTATCTGGGCGGTGCCTTTGCCCACGCCTGGGCGCTGAACTGGGTCAACGGAACCTCGGGCCGGATGTCCCAGGGCGAAAATGGCGAGAACATCGACTGGCAGCGAGTGCTGGCCCACCGGCCGCTCCTGACGGCCGATTCGGTCATGGGGCGGGTCATGCCGCTCTACCGGAGCTGGCTCCAGCATCCCGTCGACGGCCCGCTCTGGAAGGCGATGTCGCTCCAAGCCGAGGACTTTGCCCGGATCGAGATCCCGACGTTGACGGTGACCGGGTGGTTCGACGCCGACCAGCCCGGGTCCCTTCACTATTGGCGCGGTCTGATGAATCGGGCGCCGGACCGGAACCGGCACTTCCTCGTGATCGGGCCCTGGGACCACGTCCAGACGTTTGCGGGCGGGAGCACCAAGATCGGTGAGTTGGCCTTTTCGCCGGAATCGATCATCGACACCAAGAAACTCCATCTCGACTTCTTCGATTGGTGCCTCAAGGGAACCAGCCCGCGGTTCGAGGCCCCGAGGGCCCGAATCTACGTGACCGGCGCGGATACTTGGCGGACGTTCGATGCCTATCCGCCCGCCGGCACCACGCCGACCAAGCTGTACCTCACGAGCGGCGGCCGCGCCAACGGCCTGGCCGGTGACGGCCGGCTGGCCTGGCAGCCCGCCGAAGTCTCGCCGCCGGATCGACTCCGGTTCGATCCGAAGGACCCGGTTCCCGGCATCATGAGCGAGCTGGCCATCGACCGCAGGCCCCGGCAGGACCGCCCAGACGTGCTGGTCTACACCGGCGACGTGCTGACCGAGCCCGTCGAGATCATCGGGACCGTCACCGTCGATCTCCAGGCGGCCAGCGACGCCCGAGACACCGATTTCGTGGCGGTCCTGACCGACGTCCATCCGGATGGCCGCGCGGTCCAGTTGGGCGCGCGGATCGGGATCCGGCGGGCCCGCTACCGGAACGGCTACCAGCGGGAGGAACTGCTGACTCCCGGCAAAGTCGAGCGGTACACCATCGAACTGAACGACATCGCTCACCGGTTCAAAGCGGGTCACCGGATCCGGCTCGAGGTCACCAGCAGCTCGGCCCCCTACTACAACCCGAACCAGAACACCGGCAATCCGGTGGCCACCGACACCGAGTGGAAGGTGGCCAACCAGACCATCCACCACGACCGGGGCCGGCCGTCGGCGGTGACCTTGCCGGTCATGACCCGCGGCGCCGTGCCCTGAGAGGCCGGGAAGGAAAAAGCTGCCGGTTGCCGTGGTGTGGGTGACTGACTGCGGCCCAACTTTCGAGTGATTTCCGGCCCCGAACCCGGAAATCATGCCTTCGGGTGACGCGCGCGGCGGGGCCGGCCCTTAGAATCGGCCGACCTCAAACCCACTGCGGAGTCGTAATGCGGAAAATCGTGCTGACATACGGGTTGATCGCCGGGGCCATCCTGTCGGCGGTCATGCTGATCGGGGTGCCATTCAAGGACCTGATTGGGTTCGACCGGGCCGCCATCGTCGGGTACACCTCGATGGTCCTCGCCTTCCTGATGATCTTCTTCGGGGTCAAGTCATATCGGGACAACGTGGCGGGCGGTCACCTCAGTTTTGGACGGGCCGTTCAAGTTGGGCTCCTGATCATGGTCGTGGCCACTGTCTGTTACGTGGCGACCTGGCAGTTCGTCTACCACCAGTTCCTGCCCGACTTCGCGGAGGAGTATGCGGCCTATTCGCTGGAGCAGGCGCGGGCCGCCGGCGCCACCGAGGCCGAGATGGCCAAGCGGACCAAGGACCTGGCCGAGTATTCGGAGATGTACCAGAACCCGCTGGTGAACATCGCGCTCACGTCTCTCGAGCCACTGCCAGTCGGCTTGGTGCTCACCTTGGTGACGGCTGGTGTTTTCGGTCGACCGCGGCGCGGGGGTGGTGCGGCTCGCCACCAGGCGGAGGCAGCCACCGCTCGATCAAATCCGAAAGCTGGCGCCGGGTGAACGGCTTGGTCAGGTAGTCGGTCATCCCGGCCCCGAGGCACCGTTCCGCGTATCCCTCGATTGCATGGGCGGTGAGCGCGACGATCGGGGTCGTGAGGCCGGCCCGGCGCAACTCCACCGACGCGGCGAGGCCATCGAGCACCGGCATGTCACAGTCCATCAGGATCAGCGCGTAGTCGCCAGCCAACGCCGTCGCTACGGCCTGGCGCCCGTTCTCGACCACCGTGCACTCGAGTCCGAAGGACCTCAGCAGTTCGACGACCAGTTCCTGGTTGATCGGATTGTCCTCCGCGACGAGGACCCGACCGCTCGGCCCAGGCGCCGCCGCGGCCGGGTCCCGCATGGCTGAGGAGTCGAGCGCCGTCGCCGTGGTATCCGGCGCGAACGGCAGGGACACCGTGAAGACCGACCCCCGACCCTCGCGGGACTCGAAGTCCAGCGTGCCCCCCATGAGCTGGGCGAGTTGGCTGGCAATCGACAGCCCCAACCCCGTCCCGCCGAACGGCCGATTGGGCTGATCGTATGCCTGGGAAAATGGGGTGAAGACCTGCCCCCGATAGCTTTCGGGGATGCCGATACCGGTATCGCTGACGCTGACCCGAAAGTGACCTGACCGCTCCCGATCGAGCCCGACGGTCACCCCTACGGTCCCATGTGGGGTGAACTTGATGGCGTTGCCGAGGAGGTTTGTCACCACTTGTCCGAGTCGGCCCGGATCGCCTACGAACCAGCGGGGTACCGTGGGCTCGATCCGACACGACAGGGTGAGGTGCTTCTCACCGGCGGCCTCTTGGAGGAGGTCGACGATGCCGGTGATCAGCTCGGGGAGATCGAACCGCTGGCTGACCACGTCGAGCTTGCCAGCCTCGATCTTCGAGAAATCGAGGATGTCGTTGATGATGCGGAGGAGCTGTTGTCCCGACCGCTGGACCACGTCGACGAATCGTGCTTGTCGATCCGTCAGACTCGTGGCCGCGAGCAGTTCGGTCATGCCGAGTACCCCGTTCATCGGGGTTCGGATCTCGTGGCTCATCCGTGCCAGGAAGGCGCTTTTCGCCCGACTCGAGGCCTCGGCGGCATCCCGGGCGGCTTCGAGTTCTTCGCTCAGCCGACGGCGACGGTCGGCCTCCCACGCCAGGGCAACGAAGTCGGCGAGGGTCGTGGCGAAGAGCGCTTCCTCGGAGCGCCAGGTTCGCCCGGGTCCGACGTGTTCGTGGCAGACGACGCCGATCAACTGGCCGCCACCGAAGATCGGCACGTCCAGCATCGCCGTGATCCCGAGCGGCTCGAGGTAGCTCGACGCGAACTCGGATGTCCTGGGATCGGTGCGAGCGTCGTTGGCGATGATCGTGCGGCCCGCCTGAATCTCCGCGAAGTACCGGGGGCAGGTTGTCCCCTCGATCCGAGCCCCGGTCTCGTGGGCACGGGTCGGTCGAACGTACAGATCGGCGCATTCGATCGCCGTCCCGCTCGGGTCGAACAACCAGACCCCGAGGCGATCGACTTCCATGGTCTCGGAACCCAGCGCGGTGATCTCAGCCACCGCCGACCGGAAGTCGGCCGTGTGCGGCGTCGTGCTGGTCGTGAGTTGCTGCACGGCGGCCTGCTGGCGGCGGAGGAGATCGGCCGTCGCCAGGCGCGCTTCCTGAGCCGCCTTGCGTTCCGTGATGTCTCGAAACAGGAGGACCGCGCCACTCGAAGCGCCCGCGGTCAGCGGGCTGAGCACGAAGGCAACCGGGAGTCGGGTCCCGTCGGGCCGGTCGAGCCAGCCGTCGTCAGTTCTCTGTCCGGCCGGACCGACATGCACAGGCTGGTCGGCCGTGGTCGGGCCGGCCGCTCGAAACAAGGAAGTGAAAGGGCGCCCCTGCACGGCCTCCAGGCCGGCGCCCAGGAGGCGCTCCGCCTCCGCGTTGAGCAGGACGGCCCGTCCAGTCCCGTCGATGACGCAGAGTCCGTCGCCCAAGGCTCGAATCACGGCCTCGAGCTTGTCTCGTTCGACCGCCAGCTGCCCCTCCGACGCTTTCCGTAGCTCGTCGTAGAGGTCGCGGGTCTCGACCGACGTGAGGGCCAGCGACCGCTCGAGCAGCTGGCGGCTCTGGTCGGCCTCGCGATAGGTTCGATCGAGCCGATCGATCAGCTCCTTCCACGACTCGGGGTCGGGCGGCTCATCCGAGGTCAGTCCGAGCTGTTTGAACTGACGGGCAAGGAGCGAGTGCACCCGTCACGCCTCGGCGATGGTCGTGATCGTCATGGTTTGGTTGTGGAGGTCGCAACGCCCCGAAGCGAACGGAGAAATCTCCCCGTACGAGTAGAACCCTACCTGCTGCGTTCCGGGAGGCAGCGCGTCGCGGGTGGCCTCCACTTCTTCCTCCACGCGTTCTCCCAACACCAACCGGCGACCAACGCAGCTGATCGCGATGGCGAGTTGGTCGCCCCGCAACGCCTCGGTGGTCCGTGCCGTCGCCAGCGCGGCCGACGAGGCGCCCTCGACGAGACGGTCGAAATTGGCGCTCATCAACTGGGCCAGCCAGCCCGTCGGGATGTCGCCGGCGAAGGTCAGCGACTGCTCCACGTCGTCAACGGCGAGAATGGTCCTGACCAAGTGACGTTCGTCCGTGGCATTGGCCCTCAGAGCCAGGGGGAAGAGGAGGCCGGTTGCGGGCAGTCCGGCGGCTCGGTCGCCGAGGTAGGTCCGGTAGAGCCCCAGCGCGGGTTTCCCGTCGAGTTCGAAGAGGACATTGTGATGGGACCTCGTGACCCGGCGCTCCGGGCCGAAGATGTCCCAGCCGCCTCTCGACCCGTGCCCGAAGCGGACGGACGGCCCCGCGAAACCCACCGCGGTGACGACCCCGGACTGGAGCCGCCCTCCCGCAAGCACCCAGGTGCGACGGAACCGGTCGCCATCCGCCGCCAACCCCCCCGT
>CADEGB010000085.1 GCA_902826755.1 uncultured Gemmatimonadota bacterium | reverse complement strand
GGATGGAGCGGAAACCCGAAAAACACGAGGCCCGTCAAGCCGGGAAGAAGCCCCTCGGCCGCGGCGTTGGAACTCATCCGCCCGCCGAATGACTTTCCGCCGACGTAGAGGGGCAGATCCGAATACTCCGCCCGCACCACCGCCGCCGCCGCGGACACCGTGGCCATCGCCACCGCGGGCGAGTCCGGGCGACTCTTCCCGGCCTCGCGGGAAGGAAACTGGTACCGGAGCACAGCCACGCCCACGTGGGCAAGGGCCGCCGCCAGATCGGCCATGAAGTGGTGATGCATGCCGGCGCCGGCCCCATGGCCGAGGACCAGAACGGCACTGGGAGCCTCAGGCACGGTCCAGAGGCCGGAGACCGGGCCAGCCGGAGTTGGGATCGGGAACGGGGCGTCGGGCATGGTGGTAACCTGGTAACTAGGCGCAACGGCTACGGTTCTTCGTCCTTCAACCGTCCTGACCCGGCGCCGCGGTGACGATTCGCTTGACCGGCAGCTTGGCTCGGTCGACAACCGCGCCGTCCTTGAAGACCGCCCACACCTTCGCGTAGTTGGCCGGGTCCGCCAGCGGGTCGGCGCTCAGAATCACCAGGTCAGCCTTCTTGCCGGGCTCGAGCATGCCAAGGTCCTTGTCCCGGCCGTACCCGATGGCCACGTTCCGGGTGGCCCCGAGCAACGCGTCCATCGGCGTCATCCCCTTCTCGATCGCGGCCTTGAGCCACAACAAGTGCGCCTCGGGAAACGCGTAACTGTTGTCCGGTCCGATCATCTGAGCAAACCGTGGATCGGCGGCCTGTTTGGCGTCGAGCGGTTTGGACAACCCGCCATCGGTCGCCATCAGGAGAAGGACACCGCCCCGGATCAGCGCGCGATCGTTCAGCTCCTTGACGTTCGGGGCGGCCTTGCGGGACTCCGGCATCCCGGCTCGTTCCCAGTCCATTCGTCGAGCGGTCTGGAATCCGACCGCGCACGCCAGCTTCCGCTCGACCATGACGGCAATGGTCGCGGCCGGGATCGGCTCCGGTCCGGTGACGTCGCAATGCTGCAGCAGATCCGCTCCGGCCTCGATGGCCAGCCGCAGGCTTTCGACCGAGGTGGTATGGGCCTGCACGTTGAGACCCGCGCGCCGACCCTCTTCCACGATAGCACGCTGGCTTTCGGGCGAGAACGCGATCAACTCCATCTTGTCATGGTCGCTCGACAGGTACTTCACGATGTCGAGCCGGCCGGTGGCGATGTAGTCGCGGACTCGGGTCCGGACCTGGTCCGGCGTCCGCCACAGGAGATCCGCCCCGACCCCCTGTTCCCACATCGCGTCGAATCGCGCCAGTTCCTCGGGGGTGAGCACTCCCGGCGCGGCCGCCGTGGCCACCTTGGTGGCCGGACCGTACATCCCGATGATGTTGCCAGCCACGAAGATCCGGCTACCCGGAGCGGCCCCGGAGTTGATCCGGTCGCGCGCGGCAACCAGTGCTTCTCGGGGTCCCCAGGTGTCGAACAGACTGGTGACGCCATGCTGGAGCGCAACCTGCGCCGCTTCCAGAATCAGCTCGTCGAACCGCCCATCGTACGACTTCAGGTTGTCGGGCATGAGCCCGGAGTAGAGGTGGACGTTCCCGTCCATCATCCCGGGAATCACGAAGCGGCCCCGGGCGTCGACGCGGGTGGCACGCTCCGGAACCGGGGCGCCGGCTCGGGGACCCGCGTACCGGATCCGGTCTCCCTCGAGAACGAGGACCGCATCCTTGATCGGCTCGCGCCCCGTGCCGTCGATCAGGGTGGCCCCGGCGATGACGGTGGACTGAGCGGGCAGCGGCGAGGTCGCCGGGCCGAACCCGAACCCAACCACGAAACAAGCCGTCGTCCAGGCACGGCGGCCAAGGGACCGCATCATGACACGTGCTCCTTCATTGAGGAAAGTCCCGCCTAACCGACCGGCGCGGCCACTCAACCCGTCACCCGTCGTTCGACCGTCCGATACTGAACCCCGAGGGTCCCAGCCCGGGCCAGGTAGTAGCACACGAACGCCAGCCACAACCCGTGCGCCCCGAAATTCGGCGTCAGCAACCGATCGACACCAACATAAAGCACCAGCGCGGCAATCGACGCGTTGCGCATCGCCGAGGAGGCCATCATCCCGACGAACACGCCATCGAGTTGCCACGCGATGGCTCCCACGAACGGCACCGCGGCACAGTACGGCAGGAAGCGGCGCGCCATCTCGGCCACCTCCGCGTCACTGATCCACCAGGCCAGCAACGCCGGTCCGCCCACCAGCGTCACCAGCATGAACAGCCCACCGCTCGCCACCGCCAGCTCGGTTGTGATCCGGATGGCGCGCCGGAGCGCCTCCCGGGACCGGGCCCCGACCGCGTGCCCGACCTCCGCCTCGGCGATGTAGGCGTAGCCATCCAGGACGAAGGCCCACACGGTCACGATCTGGAGCAGGACGTGATTGGCCGCCAGGGTGGCGGTGCCGAGCCGGGCGCCGGAATTGGTGAACCAGGCAAACCCGGCCAGGAGCGCCCAGCTCCGGATCATCATGGCCACGTTGAGCGAGAACAGGCGCGCCATCGCGGTAGCCGTCCAGAGTGCGGGGTCGCGCGGATTGATCGAACCCCCGAACTCCCGGCGGACGATGCGGACCGCGATCACCACCGCCACCACAGCCCCGACGACGTCCGCGATGGCAGTGGCCGCCGCGACCCCGGCCACGCCCCACCCGAGCCCCAGCACAAACCAGAGGTCCAGCACCACGTTGACGGCGCTGAAGACGAACTGAACCCCCAGCACCGCCCGGGTCCGCCCCACCCCGATGAGCCAGCCGGTAACCGCAAAGCTGGCGTAGGCACCGGGCGCACCCCACGAGCGGATCAGGAAATAGCTGGCACCGGCGGCCTCGACCTCGTCGCTGCCCTGCAGCACCCGAAAGCCGATGGTGGAAAATGGGTGCCGGATCAGCAGCGTCAACGCCCCGAGCGCCAGACCGAGCCCAAGTGCCCGGAGGAGGACCCGGACGAGTTCGTCCGACTGCCCGGCCCCGCGTGCCTGGGCCGCGAGACCGGTGGAACTCATGCGAAGGAAGTAGAAACTCCAGTAGACCAGGTTGAAGAGCGTGCCGCCAAGGGCCACGCCACCGAGATCGGCCCGGGTCCCGGTGGCACCGATGACCGCGGTATCGACCAGGCTGGCCAGGGGGACGGCGGCGCTGGAAAAGAACAGCGGCCAGGCCAGACTGAAGGCCCGGCGGCGGGTGAGTGGTTCCGTTCCAGTGTTCACGGTGGGTGCAAGCTAGGGGAGCCCCGATGCGGCACAAGCGCCTTGTCGACGAACGCCAGTCGGCCGATCTTGTCCGGATGCCGCTACCCGCCCTGCTGGCCGCCCTGACGCTGGCCGCCGCCCAGCCCACCGACTCCCTCTCCCGGGCCGAGCGAGCCCTGATCCGGCACGTCGACGCCGACACCGCCGCAGCCTTTGCCCTCCTGGAACGGGTCGTCAACATCAACAGCGGGACCCTCAACCTGGCCGGCGTCCGGCGGGTAGGCGCCGTGTTCCGCGCCGAGCTCGACGCCCTCGGCTTCAAGACGACGTGGGAAGACGGCACCGCCTTTGGCCGCGCCGGACATCTCATCGCCGAACATCCCGGCAAGGGAACCCGGATTCTGCTGATCGGCCACCTCGACACCGTGTTCGAACCCGACAGCCCGTTCCAGCGGTTCGAACGGGTCGACCACAAGACCGCCCGCGGCCCGGGCATCGTCGATATGAAGGGGGGCGACGTCATCATCGTCCAGGCGCTCAAGGCCCTCAAGGCCGCCCAGCTCCTCGACGACCTCCACGTCACCGTCATCATGACCGGCGACGAAGAAGACTCCGGCGACCCGATGGCCGTCTCCCGCCGTTCGCTCCTCGACCTGGCCCGCCGTCACGACGTGGCGATCGGATTCGAGAACGGCTCCGGCGACCCGCACAAGGCGGTCATTGCCCGGCGCGGCTATACCGCCTGGACCCTGACCACCACCGCTGCCGCGGCGCACTCGTCCCAGATCTTCACCCCGGCGGTGGGCTCGGGGGCCATCTTCGAAACCGCCCGGATCCTGGCCGAGTTTCATCAGCGCCTGGCGGGTCAGCCCTTCCTGACCTTCAACCCCGGCCTGGCGTTAGGCGGCACCGACGTGACCGTCGACCCGACCGGCGTCCGCGGCACCGCCTTCGGCAAGAGCAACGTGGTCGCGGCCCGGATGGTGACCAGTGGCGACCTCCGGATCCTCTCCCCCGAACAGCTCGCCACCACCAAGGAAACGATGCGGCGGATCGTGGCGGAAACCGGGCCCCAGACGACCGCGACCATCACGTTCGACGACGGCTATCCACCCCTCCCACCGTCGCCGGGCAACCAACGTCTCCTCGAGATCTACGACCGGATCAGCCGCGACATCGGATTCGGACCGGTGGCCGCCACCGACCCGATGCGCGCCGGCGCCGCCGACATCTCCTTCACCGCGGGTCTCGTCGCCATGGCCATGGACGGGATCGGCGGCGCCGGCCGGGACGATCACTCCGAGCGGGAAACCGCCGACCTGAGCGTCTTTCCCGCCCTGATAAAACGAGCGGCCATCCTCTTCCACCGACTGAGCCGGATCCAACCGACCTCCTGATGACCGACTATCCCTTTGCCGATCTGGCCCTGGCCCGCCGCCTCGAGGCCGCCGAGGGTGACGGCTGCGTCGGATACGTCGAAGCGCGCGCCCAACTCACACCCGCGCTCGGAGCCGCATCCATCGAAGTGGCCGGCGCCGCCTGCGCCTTCGACGGCCCCGCCTCCCCCATCACCCAGACCTTCGGCCTCGGCGTTCTGGGCACCCCGACCGACGCCGACCTCGACACCATCGAGCGGTTTTTCTCGAGTCGCGGCGCCCCCACCGCCCACGAAGTAGCCCCGCATGCGCCAGTCAGCCTGCTGGCCCGCCTGGCGGACCGCGGATACCGCCCCATCGAAGTGAGCAACGTGATGTACCGACCGGCCGCGGCACCGGTCCCCGGCGGCCAACCGCGGGGGCCATCACCCAGCGTGCGGACCGTCGGCCCCGCCGAGGCGGCGGAGTGGGGCGAGATCTGCGTGAGGGGATGGGAAGCCGAGGGTGAGTTCGCCGAGATTCTCAGGGCCATGGGCCCGCTGGCCGCCGCTCGACGACGGGCGGCGGCCTACCTGGCGGATCTGGACGGCGGGCCCATCGCGGCGGGCGCGATGAGCTGGCACCAGGGCGTGACGCTCCTGGCGGGAGCCTGCACCGTCCCCGAGGCCCGGAACCGCGGCGCCCAGCGCGCCCTCCTGGCGCATCGTCTCCAGGAAGCCGCCGGCCTGGGCTGCGACCTGGCCATGATGGTAGTCGTGCCCGGCTCCGCCAGCCAGCGCAACGCGGAGCGCCAGGGGTTTCGGATCGCCTACACCCGCACCAAGTGGATCAAGAGCTGAACAGCCGATCGATGATCCCCTGGCAGCGCGCTGTCAGGGCCGCCACCCGACCATCGTCCGGCTGGTAACTCGCAATCCAGACGCTGACCCCGGTCTTCCCCATGGCCTGATGGGTCCCGAACCGGAACACCCCACCGAGGTCTGCCGACGTGAGCGAGAGGTCGCGCTCCGGCACATGGAAGTAGAGCGTCCCGGCCAACTCATCACCCCCGCCCATCCTCAGCGCTACCGCCGCGCCCTCCGCCGCCGGCCACGGTGCGAGCGAGAAGCCGCCAGGGCCCAGGAGTCGCTTCCACGCCTCGGACTGGGATAACGGCGTGCTGGTCCGCGCCAACCCGCCGGTTCGTTGCCGTCCCCGGAATCGCTCCAGATAGAGCTTGAGGCTCCGCAACTCGAACGCCCAGCCCACCGAAACCCCGTCGAACTCGTCGTCCCAATGGGATCCCTTCCCGAATCCCGAATGCACCAGCCGAAGCCGAGTCCCCCCGGCCACCGTCGTCAGCGTGAACTCCATGGCCAGCGTGGCGGGCGCCACTTGGCCCGGTGACAGCAACTGACCGCCGGTGTCAAACGGCCGCTGATCCCGATTGACCAGCGTCAGCGCGGCGCCCGGCTCCCACCGATCGATGGTGGAGATCCACCGCCAGCCATCATCCCACGCCCACACCGTCTGGCCACCCGGCCCCGGGACGACCTCGGCGGACAGCGAAAACCACCGGACCAACTCCACCGGATCGACCAGCGCCTCCCAGACGTCGCGCCGATCCGCCGCGATCTCGACGGCCACCTCGATCGAACGTTGATTCGTCATGCCACCGTCTCCTCGCGTGCGGGCACTGGATGGACGAGCGCAACCAGGCGAAAGCGGCGCCCGCGCGGCGCCCGGTCGTCGTGATATTTGGCCGCCAGCCGGCCAACGAGCGTCACCAGCTCCTCCGCGAACGCCGCCCGGCTCTCCGCCGTGGCAAACCGGAGTTCGGTGTCGAGGGTGAGGGTGGCCAACCGCTTGCCGGCCCGCTCGGCCCGGGCCTCGAGGGCGCCCACCTGATGGATGGCCCGCGCCGCCGCGGCCATCAGGGTCGAACTGCTGGCGCGGTCGCCGGGTTGGCCGGATGGCACCCCGATCGCGCCTAACGCTTCGGGACTGATCAGGTACGCTTGGGCCGTGGCCCGCACCACCCGCTCGACGCAGTTGCCCTTCCGGCGCTCCTCGACCGGTTCGACCAGGCCCTCCCGCTCGAGCAACCGGAGGTGATAGTTGATCCGCTGGCGCGGGAGCCCGAGCCGCCGCGCCAGCCCCGCGGCCGAATCCGGCTCGGCCAGCGCCTCAAGCAGCTGGCGGCGGCCGCCACCCAACAGGGCGCTGGCCTGCGCCGAACCCCGCACCACCGCCACCTACTCGCGCGCCATCGACGGACTCCCTTGAAGCGACGCCCTACGTTGTCACCGACAAATTAATTTGTCAAGACATCCGTTCCGGTCGGTGCTTGAATTCGCCCCCCTTCTCCGCTTCTATTGGCCCCGCCGATCTCGGGACCCACCCGGATCGCCGCCTTCACCATCACCCCCCGGTCCCCGATGGCGTTGCTGGGCATCCGAGACGTCGCTGTCGCCTTCGGCGGCCCGCCAGTGCTCGACCACGCCAGCTTCGGACTCGAACGCGGCGAGCGGGTGGCCCTCCTCGGCCGCAACGGCACCGGCAAGAGCACCCTGATGAAGGTGCTCGACGGCACCATCGCCCCCGACCAGGGAGAGGTGATCCGCCAGGGCACCCTCACCATCGCCCGATTGTCGCAGGAGATCCCCGACGACATCACCGGAACCATCTTCGATGTCACCGCCGGTGGCCTCGGCGACGCGGGGACCCTGCTGGCGCGCTACCACGATGCCAGCCTGGCCGTCGGTGCTGGCGGCGGGGATGCCGCCCTCCGGGAAATGGACCGCCTCCACCACGAACTCGAGGCCCGAAACGCCTGGCAGCTCCAGACCAGGGTCGAAACCGTGCTCTCCCACCTTGGCCTCGACCCGAATCACCGATTCGAACGGGCGTCCGGCGGCCGCCGGCGCCAGACGCTCCTGGCCCGGGCCCTCGTCCGCGAACCCGACCTCCTCCTCCTCGACGAACCGACCAACCATCTCGACATCGACGCCATCGAGTGGATGGAGAACTACCTGATCGCCAAAGGGACGACGTTGCTGTTCGTCACCCACGACCGGACCTTCCTCCGGCGCGTCGCCACCCGGATCATCGAGCTCGATCGCGGTCGCCTCAGCGATTGGGGACCGGACTACGACGCCTACCTCGAACGGAAGGAAGCGGCGCTCGCCAACGAGGAGCGCGAGTGGGCTTTGTTCGACAAGAAGCTCGCCAAGGAGGAGGTCTGGATCCGGACCGGCATCAAGGCTCGCCGAACCCGGAACGAGGGGCGGGTCCGGGCGCTCGAGGCGCTCCGCCGGGAACGGGGCGCCCGCCGAGAGCGGGTCGGCACCGTCCGGATGGAGGCCCAGGAAGCCGACCGTTCCGGAAAGCTCGTGATGGACATCCGGCACCTGACGTTCCGCCACGGAAATCGGCCGATCGTCGCCGATCTGACTACCAGCATCATGCGGGGCGACCGGATCGGCCTGGTCGGCCCGAACGGCGCCGGCAAGACCACGCTCCTCCGGATCCTCCTCGGCGAACTGGCGCCCCAAGCGGGCTCGATCAAGTTCGGCACCGGAATCGAAATCGCCTATTTCGATCAGCTCCGGGAGCAACTCGATCCCGAACAGAGCGTCTTCGACAGCATCGCGGGCGGGGCCGATCACGTCGACATCGGCGCCGCCCGGCGCCACGTCCACGGCTATCTCCAGAGCTTCCTGTTCCCGCCCGAACGGGCCCGGACCCCGGTCAAGGCTCTCTCCGGCGGGGAACGGAACCGGCTGATGCTGGCCCGGCTGTTCACCCGGCCGTTCAACCTGCTGGCGCTCGACGAACCGACCAACGACCTCGACATCGAAACGCTCGACCTCCTTGAGGATCTCCTCCTCGAATTTTCGGGCACCCTCCTGGTGGCAAGCCACGATCGAGACTTCCTCGACAACGTGGTCACCAGCACGCTGGTGCTCGAGGGCAACGGCCGGATCGGCGAATACGTCGGCGGCTATAGCGACTGGGTCCGCCAGCGGGCCATCGCCGCCGCCACTCCGGCCGCCAAACGTGCTGCCCCCGAGCCGCCGAGCCCGGCGCGGCCAGCAAAGAAGCGGAAGCTGTCGTTCAAGGAAGCCCGGGAACTCGCCGAACTGCCCGAGCGGATCGACGTTCTCGAGCGGGAGCGGGAAACCGTCTTCGCCTCGCTGGCCGATCCCACCTTTCTCCGCGACGGACCCGCCGTGGCCACCGCCAAGGCCCGGCTGGCCGAGATCGACCGCACCCACGCCGCGGCGGTCCGGCGCTGGGAGGAACTCGAGACCCTGGCCACCGAACTGGGCGGGTAGCGTCGGCTCCGACCCGAGCGCCCGACTCCCGCCCCCACGCCGGATCGGTTACTCTCCACACTGTATACAATTGCCCGCCCGATTCTCCCCCGAGGCTCCCATGCGCCTGTTCCGTCCCGCGATCGTCCTGCTCACCAGCTTCGTTGCGCTCAGTCTGCCCCCGGCCGCTTCGGCCCAGGGGTACGACGTCGTCATCCGCAACGGCAAGGTCCTCGATGGGATGGGCAACCCGTGGATCCTGGCCGACGTGGCCATATCGGGCGGCAAGATCGTCAAGATCGGGCGGATCGCCGAGAAGGGCACTCGCGAAATCGACGCGACGGGCAAGTTCGTGACGCCGGGATGGATCGACATGATGGACCAGTCGGGCGGCGTGCTGCTCCGCAACGGCCTGGCGCAGAACAAGGTGCTCCAGGGCGTCACCACCTCGATCGGCGGCGAGGGCGGCTTTCCGGTCCCCGCGGGCCGAGTGTCCGAGTACTTCCAGACCCTCGAGCGCGGGGGCATCAGCATGAACTTCGGGTCGTACTTCAGCGAGACCCAGGCGCGCAACGTGGTGATGGGCCCGACGGCCCGGAAGCCCACGGCCGAGGAATACCAGCGGATGCGGGCCATCGTCGACACGGCCATGCGCGGTGGCGCCATGGGCATGACGACGGCGCTGATCTACCCGCCGTCGAGCTACGCCAGCACCGAGGAGCTGATCGAGGTGGCCAAGGCCATCGCGCCGTACGGCGGGACCTACGCCAGCCACATCCGGGGCGAAGGCAAGGAGCTGCTCGACGCCATCGGCGAGGCCATCGCGATCGGCGAAGGGGCCGGCGTCCAGGTCGAGGTCTTCCACCTCAAGGCCGCTTACAAGCCGGGGTGGGGCAAACTCATGAAGGCCGCGGGCGAACTGATCGAGGCGGCCCGGGCCCGCGGGGTCGACGTCGCCGCGGATCAGTACCCCTACACGGCGGGCGGGACGGGCCTCGAGGCCACCATCCCGTCATGGGCGTTCGAGGGCGGTCAGGATTCGCTCCGCGCCCGGCTCACCAATCCCGCCATCCGGGCTCGGCTCAAGAAGGAAATCAAGACCGGATCGCCGGGGTGGTGGAACATCATCGAGGCGGCGGGTGGATGGGACGGGATCGTCCTGGCCAGCGCGCGCAACCCGGAGAACGAGAAGTACCACGGCAAGTCGATTGCGGAAATCGCCAAGCTGATGAAGAAGGACCCGGTCGACGCGGCGTGGGACATGGTGCTGGCGGGGCAGGGCCGGGTCACCGCCATCTACCACATGATGGGCGAAGAGGACGTCCGCACGGCGCTCAAGTTTCCGTGGGTCAGCATCGGGAGCGACGCGGGCGCGGCGCTCCAGGTCGGCGCCACCGAAGCCGCCGGGCTTCCCCACCCCAGGGCCTACGGGACCCATCCGCGGATCATCGCGAAGTACGTCCGGGAATACGGCGTCCTGACGCTGCCCGACGCCATCCGGAAGATGACCTCGTGGCCCGCCACCCGGATGAAGCTCGCCGGCCGGGGCTCGCTGAAGGAGGGCAACTGGGCCGACATCACGATCTTCGACTACGACAAGATCAACGACGAGTCGACCTGGACCGAACCGACCAAGAACCCGGTCGGGATCGATTACGTGCTGGTCAACGGGCAGCTGGTGGTGGACCAGAGCCAGCACACCGGCGCCAAGCCGGGCATGCCGCTCCGCGGGCCGGGCTGGAAGCCGAACTGACCGCCCTTCAGTACAGGCCGACGTTCCCCTTCACCGCCGCGATCAGCCTGACGCGTTAGTACCCAAGGCCCTCGGGTTCACTTCGTGCCGCGAGAATTACAGTACTCAATTTGCTCTTGCGTTCATCATGGCTAACGTACAGATTTGCCTGTCGACGTCATCCCGATCCTCAGTCCCGGGTTGCTGAGCTTGCCGGTCCTTACCTCACCGCCTTACGATTCGTGTCGGCCTCCTGGGCTGTCCTAGCTTGGCCGGCGATGCACGATCAACCGACCCCGCTGACTCGGAAGGCGACTACAGGGCCCTATCATCCGCCTAAGAGGCTCGTGAGGAAACCATGAAGCGACTCACCGCTCTCGTCTGCATCGCGGGGCTATTCTCGCAAGTGTCTTGTGAATCCCCAAGCCCGACCGCCTCAACAGACCGGAGCTCAGTCGGCGTCCTGTCGACGACCAACCACGATCCGCTCGTAGCAGCCAAGGCACGCAAATTCATCGAGGGCCGGCCGAGGCGATGTATCGCCACGGGGCTCAGCAGCCTTTCCGCGAACCTGCAATACCTCACTTCGCAGATGTTTACCCCCGAGGATGGGACGCTGGATCACTTTGCCGCGATCGATGCCACAACGCAGTCTCAATGGCAATCAAACGCAGCAACGGTCTCCCCTGATGAGCAACTCCAGGCCGAGACGGCGGCGGACTCTATCTGGGCAGACATCGAGAACAACATCGCCGCGTCAGAGATCACGCAATGGCGCGGGACGTCTCTTGCAACGGGAGACCGCTGCGAGGAATTCTACGACAAATGCGCTGCGGTTTGCCGCCGGCTCCCAAGCAGCGCCCGTAAAGCTCGAGCACTCTGCTGGGCCGCCTGCATGACGGGATACGCCGGTTGCCGTGGCGCCGGATTCGTACGTCAGCGGACTTGACCGTGGCGAGTGCCGATGACCCAGTCGCTCGCAGGGTCTTCCACCTGCAGTCGGCCGACTCCGTTGAGCGGATCGAAATGACGCTATCCCCAGCGCACCCCGACCCCAGCGACCCGGAGCACACGGTCGAGTGTACCGTAACGATCCTGCGCGCAGGGGTGGCCGACGTTCGCCACGCACATGGCGTCGATTCGGTACAGGCGGTGCTCAATGGCCTCTACCTGATGCGCAAGCTGGCGATCGACCTGAATGAGCACGGAGTTCTGTTCGTTGACGGTGAGCCATGGGCTGGGAGCTGGTGGCCGGAAGACCACGCCGCAGGTGGGGACTGGGACCGGGGGTAGGTTCGACGCCGCCCCAGCCGCTTTCGTCGCTGGGGGTGGTGACCTTGTGTCTACAAACCCGTGGAGGAGCCCATTGGCCAGGCATTCTGGACCGCCTTTTCTGCGCCGTGTCACCCTAAAGGAGGGGATCGCCAGTTCTGGGTTTCCGTTCTTGATCTCCGCGCTACAGTCGCTCGACATCACGCTCGCCTCGGCAGTGACCTTTCTCGTTGGGGAGAACGGCTCCGGAAAGTCGACTCTCCTTGAAGGACTCGCATCGGCGATTGGGTTCGGGGCACAGGGCGGATCACGGGACCACGCCCCTGCGCATCCCGATGAGACTGACACAACCTTGGGGGCCTCGCTTCGTCTGGAATGGCATCGAAAGACAGCCGATGGATTCTTCTTCCGAGCCGAAACACTCTACTCGTTCGCATCCCTCCTACAATCGCTCGGGAGCGACTTTGGCGCGTACGGTGGTCGAAATCTCCGACATCAGTCGCACGGCGAGTCATTCCTTGCGATCTTCCAGCATCGATTCCGACAAGGCATCTTCCTGCTGGACGAGCCTGAAGCCGCGCTATCACCAACAAGGCAGCTTGCCTTTCTCCGCATTCTGAAGGATCTCGTGCGCACCCGAGAAGCGCAGTTCATTATCGCGACCCATTCTCCGATCTTGATCACGTTCCCAGGATCAACCGTGCTATCGATGGACGCGGCCCTCGCTGCGGTCCCCTATCAGTCAACTGATCAGTACCGCATCACGCGGGATTTCCTGTCGGCGCCAGAGCGGTATCACCGCCAATTGTTTACCGACGACGACTGAACAGGTTGCCCGCGGCCGCGAGCGACCTCCGCCGGCACCCAGGCAGCGAACCCGTCCAAGCCTCGGGCGAAACGGACTTCGGCCGCTGCCGGACGCCGCTCGAGGGCTGAGGGAACGGTGGCGACCAGAAGCACTCACGACGTTCACCCTGGGGACTCACCTGTTCCTCCATCCGGCGGCGGAGCATATCGACCTCGTGGGCCAAGATCTCGGCCGCATCCGCGGCCCAATGTCGAGGCCGATTGCGGCAGGCCGGCGGGGCTGTTGGGGAGGAGCCCCGTGAGCTCAGCGAGCGCCGGTCGTAGCTGATCACCACTCTCGATCCCGAGGAAATCAGCAGCGGGGTCGCTGTCCCAGCCCCGCAGGCGGACGCGGACGTGGAGCTCGCAATCTGGTACACCGCTCGCGCCCGGGTGACCCGTCCCGAGGGGCCGTACTCGCAGAGGCGACGAGCCAGGCATGCGGCTTCGCGGGCCGGGCTGGAAGCAGAACTATGCCGAGCGGGAACGGCAACACGCCGCGCGGAGACGTCCATCCGGCGGAGTCACGGGGAGGTCACGAAGCACAGTGATCATCCCGACGCCCCCAGGCTGGAGTGCCGCGTGGGTCTCCTCAAGTCCCTGCTCGGGATGATTGCTGTGACTGTCAGTGCTAGAAACTGGCTTGGCTCAGGAACGCGAATCGCCTCGCCCGACCGCGCCCGAGTCGGGCCGCCCGGTTCCCATGGCCTTGGGCGCCAGCGGGGGCATGGTGCTGGGGGCGGCCGCCGGGCTCGCGATTGCCGCCGAGGCGGCGGGCCGGACCAACCTGACGGACAACGTCGGGCCCCGGGTGATCGGGATAGCGGTGGGGAGCGTCTTCGGCGCCCGCCATGGGCGCCCATCTCGCCGATGGTCAGCTGGGTCGTTTCTGGCGAACCTGGGCGCTGGAGCGGTCGGAATTGTGGTCGGCTGGGGCTTGTTCAGCAGTCTCGGCGGAGCACCG
>CADEGB010000084.1 GCA_902826755.1 uncultured Gemmatimonadota bacterium | reverse complement strand
GTGATGTCCCAATAGGACAAGCACAGGATGTAGTCGCCCGGCCGCTTCCGGATCGTGGCCGAGTCGACCATCGCGGCCGTCTGTCCTTCCAGGATCGGCGCCTCCCAAGCCATCACCGACGAGCGCTGGGCCCGGAGAATCCCCACCCCGTCCCCCGGCGCGGGAATGGCCGGATCGATCACATGCATCCGCTCCAGCAGGTACGCGTCCTTGGTCGTCACCACCAGACGACGACCCACCTCCTGCGCAATCTCGTGAAAGGTCCGGAGCCGCTCGATGTTCCGGGCCGAGAAATCCGCCACCACCAGCCCGGGCTCGCGCTTGACCACCTCGAGCGAAGCGGCCTTCACGTCCGCCTCGGTGGTCGGCTCCTTGTCCGACAGGTTGGTCCCCTCCGCGATCAACAGCGCCGGCTTCAGGGCCGCCATCTGCTCCACCATCTGGCGGGTCCGCCAGGCGGAGTGCCCATGGAGCCGGAGGTCGCCGGTGTAGCAGACCCACCCGATCGGGGTGTTGATGGCCCACGCCCCCGAGCCCGGAATCGAATGATCGACCCGGAAGAACCGGAGCTTGTCCGGGTCGAGATCGCAGTGGTCGAAAGCCGCCGGCGCGTACGTGGTGCGTGCGCCCGGCACGCTCCGGAAAAAGGGCTCCAGCTCGAGCTTGGCCCGCCGGATCGGCTCGTCGGTCTCGGCAATGAAGTGCGGCCGGCCGATCCGATGACCGGTTACGCCCTTGAGCACCCCGTCCTTGGTGAGTTCCTTCGGCGCCACGTAACAGTACTGCGCCTCGGGACCGCCCCCACCGATGTCCTGCATGGCCTTGCCGATCAACGCCGTCATCAGACCGGTGTAGACCGGGATGTCCGCCTTGAGGAAGCCCAGACAGCCGTTGTGATCCTGGTGCGCGTGACTCAGGAGCACGGCGTCGACATGATCGAGACGCCGGTACTTCGGGTGGCTCCGGTGCCGCACCCAGAAGTCCTTGTCGTGGAGCGTCAGATCGTCCCGGTAGAGCCCTTCGATCGGAGGGAGTAGCCCGACGGCCAGGAAGTCCTTCAAGCCCACCGCGGCCCGGGGACTCAGGAACTCGTCGAAGTACTTGCCGTTCTGGGCAAAGCTGGTCCCGAAGTCGAGGAAGTAGGCCCGGTCGTCGAACTCGAGCAGGATCTTGTTCCCGCCGATTTCGCCGGTCCGGTCGTCTCCGCCAACCCCGCCGAAGACCGAGATCTTGAGCCCATCGAGGTCGACTACCATCAGGTTCCGATCATTGGCCCGGGCGCCGGGGCTCGAGAAGCGATCCGCTACACTACGACCGGACCGCGCCGACTTCAAGCCGGCCAACCCTGACGTCGCGGGCCGGCGCCTCAGGCTAGGGCGGGGGTGTGACAGTCGACCGGTGGGCGGCCGCGGCAGGCCTCCGCAAACCCGTGGAAAGGCACCGGCAGCCGGGAATTGGGTTAGCTGAATCAGACCCGCCGGTGTCAGGTTTCGGCCGACCAGCGTTGACATGTGATCCACATGCACACATGTTGAGGACATGAGCCGAATGATTCAGATCAGACACGTACCGGATCGACTCCACCGGCGACTCAAGACCAGAGCCGCGTCCGCCGGGATGTCCCTGTCCGATTTCCTTCGGATCGAACTCGAGCGGGTCGCCGAGCAGTTGAGCCTGGAGGAGATGGCCGAGCGCCTTCGAATGCTCGACCCGGTGGACGCGGGAGAAACCGGCGCCGCGGCGGTCCGGGCGGAGCGGGACGGGCGGACTCGTCCATGATCGTCGTCGACGCGTCCGTCGCGGTCGACCTGCTGCTCCGGGCGCCCGGTGCCGACCAATTGACCGAGCGCATCCTCTCGGCCGGCGAGGCGCTCCACGCGCCGCATCTCCTCGATGTCGAGGTAACCCAAGTCCTCCGACGACACGCGTTGAGCGGCCGGTTGAGCCCGGCCCGGGGCCAAGCGGCCGTCGACCTGCTTCGAGCGATGCCGATCGTTCAGCACGGACACGCCACCCTCACGGCGCGGGCCTGGGCCCTCCGGACGAACCTGACGGCTTACGATGCGGTCTACATCGCTCTGGCCGAGATCCTCGACGCGACCCTGCTGACGCGCGCTGAGCGGCTCGCCACGGCGCCGGGGCACCGGGCCCGCGTCGAAGTCCGGTAGTCAGCAGGCACCCTTCGTCGTATTCATTCCGCCTGACAGAGCCGGAAATCTACCGGTCGAAACCGACCCAAGGTCAGGAAGCAGCCAGCCATCAGCCCCACAACCCTCGAGTTCCGCAGGAGCGGTACCCGCGGCGCCACAGCGGTCGTCTTCCTGCACGGCGGTGGCGTCGGTCCGTGGATGTGGGAGCCGGTCGTCAGACTGCTGCCGGAGTACGACTGCATCACCCCGAGCCGCCCCGGCGCCGGCGGGCGCCGCCAGGGGCTGCCGTTCACCATCGAGCGCGCCGCGATCGAGGTCGCTGAGCTGATCCGCGCCGAGACCACGAGCGGACGGGCCTGCGTCGTCGGCCTGTCCCTGGGAGCCCAGATCCTCGTGCAGCTCCTGGCCACCGAGCCGGCGTGCGTCGAGAAAGCCATCATCTCAAGCGCACTCGTCCGCCCCCTGCCGGGCCTCGGCTGGGCCAGTTCGCCTGGCATCCTGGCGTGGACCTACCGGGCCACCATCGCGCCATTCAAGAACAGCGACTGGTGGATTCGCCTCAACCTGAAGCATGCGGCAGGCGTTCCCGATCAATACCTGCCCAACTTCAAGACGGACTTCCAGTCGACGACCGAGGCGGAATTCATCGCGACGATGCACGCCAACCAGCGATTCCGCCTGCCTCCAGGCCTCGAGCGGGCCGTCGTACCCACGCTGGTGCTGGCAGGCCGCCGCGAGGTTCGGGCAATGCGGTGGTCCGCGCGCGATCTGGCTGATCGACTGCCTTCGGCGACCGCGGGCTTGGTGGATCCGGGCGGAGGCACCAACGCGGCTCAGCAGCACAACTGGGCCCTGACCGCGCCGGAACTCTTCGCGAACACGGTGCGCGCCTGGATTGACGGAACCCCACTGCCCCCCTCGATCGGGCGCCTGGACGTTTGAGCCCTGGAGACCGCCAGTTCGGCGTGCATCGTCCTCAGTTCTTCGTTCTGGCAGCGGGCCTTCGGCGGCGATCCAAACACGGTCGGCCGCTCGACCTGACGGGGCGTAACCCCGCCGGAACCGCGGTCATTAGGGTCGCTGGCTTCCGTTCTCGATGTCGGCGGCGATTTTCCACGGACCGTTCCGCTCCCGGCGCAGCGCCAGGACGAACTTGCCGCCGGGCCCGACACTGTCCGGATAGCGGTACCCGCCGATGATGTACCCGACCGTGTCGGCAGCAGCAAACGCAAACGCCACCAGCTGGAGGTCGCCTCCGGGCTTGGTGTGAGAGGCGGCAATCGCCGCGGTCCCACGCTGCGGGAGCCGCCCGTTCGGCAGGATGAAGCCGTCCGCCGTGAACACCTCCGCGAGTCGGGCGCCATCGCCCGCTTTCCATGCCGCTTCATAGTCCCGCAGGACCCGAGCGAGCTCCGCCGGAAGCTGAACCGTGGGAAGGGGCCAGGCCGGCTTGGCCTGGGCCGCGGCCGGCGCGGCGGCGAGTACGGCGGTCATCAGGGACAGGCCCGCCACCAGAGAGGACCGTGCGGGCCTGCGATTGAAAGGGGTCATTTTGGTCGGCCGCTCCAGAGGTCGTTGATGATCACCCAGCGACCGTCCACTTTCGCCACGTGGACGTAGTCGATGAAGTCCCATGATACCACCTTCGCGGACCCAGTCCCCCCTTGGAGGTCCAGCAGGGTGACCTCGAGGAGCCGCTGGTCCGCCGGCTGCCGGGTTCGGCCGCGGGTACCGCGCACCATCGCCATCGCGCCCATCTGGCTGAACCGGGATCGCCCGGACCCGTCGGTGCTGACGTTCCGCTTAGCCAGCTCGGGATGAAGCACCTGTTCCATCAGCGCCGCATCACCGTCATACCAGGCCACCACGTAGTCCCGGACCACCGCCTTCACCGCCGCCGAGTCCGTCGCCGACTGCGCCGTCAGCGGGCCGGCAATGCCGCCGAGAACCGCCGCGGTCATCCAGAAGAGCCGCATCATTCGTTTCCGTTGTGAGTGACGGCCCCAAGCTGGCAACCGGCCGAGGGGCCGGACAACCGCGGGGTGACGAGGTGGCCGGGGCGGGGGACGAACCGGCCCACCAACCGTCAGCGAAGGAGCGCGCGGAGCCGAGCGCTCTGGGTCCGGCTCGAGGTCAGCCGAGTCCCGTTCCGGAGCATGAGGGTGTATTCGCCGTGAAAATAGGGCTCGACGGTGGCGATCCGCTCCAGGTTGACGATGGCACTCCGATGGACCCGGGCAAAACGGTCCGGGTCGAGCCGGGCCTCGAGGCTCCGGAGCGGTTCCCGGATCAGATGCACGACGCGGCCAGCATGAAGCCGGGCGTAGTTCCCCCGCGCCTCGATCCAGTCGATCTCCTCGACCGGCACCAGCGAAACGGTGTTGCCGAGTTTCGCCACCAGCCGACTCGGAAAGCCGCGGACTCGCCGGAGCTCGGCGAGAAGCTGGTCGAGTTCGGCAAGCCGCCCCGAATCGGGCAGGGACAGCCTGGTTCGGGCCCGACGCAGCGCCTCCTCGAACCGGCGGGGGTCGACCGGTTTGAGCAGATAGTCGACCGCGTTGACCTCGAATGCATGGATGGCATACTCGTCGTACGCGGTGACGAACACCACCGCCGGTCGATGCGTCGGCGCCAGCGCCTCGAGCACCCCGAAGCCGTCGAGTTCGGGCATCTGGATGTCGAGAAACGCGAGGTCGGGTGCCAATCGAGCGACGGTCGCGACGGTTTCCCGGCCATCCGTGCACTCGGCCACCACGGTCAGGTCGGGATGCCCCGTCACCAGGCTTCGGAGCCGCTCCCGAGCCAATGGCTCGTCGTCGGCGATCACGACGCTGATCACGCCGCGGCCTCGACGGCCGAAACGACCGGCGTCTCGTGGAACGGCAACATCATTGTCGCCATGGTCCCTCCGTCAGGGTGAGCGGCCACCCGGAGACTCGCGCGAGGCCCGTACAACTCGGTCAACCGGCCTCGCGTGGTGCCAAGGCCGATCCCCTCCTGCAGCGCGCCCGCGTCGGGACCGTAGCCATCGTCTCGAACCGAGACCTCCAGCTCCTGGCCGATCCGTCGGCTCTCGATCACCACGCGACCCGATCCGGCCCGTCGGGCAATCCCATGTTCGAAGGCATTCTCGACCAAGGGCTGGAGCGAAAGGCACGGGACCAGCCCGCCAAGCGTGTCCGGTGCGATGGCCCGTTCGATGGTGACCCGATCGCCGAACCGGATCTGCACGATGGCGAGGTAGTGCTCGAGGATCTCGAGCTCCTCCCCAAGCGTCACCTCGTGGCGGGGGCGGCCATGCAGGGTCCTCCGAAGCAGGGTGCTGAGATGGCCGAGCATCAGGTCCGCGGCGGCGGGATCACGATGAACCAGCGTGGAGATGCCCTGAAGAGTATTGAAGAGGAAATGCGGGTGGAGCCGAGCCGCCAGCGCGTTGAGCTGCGCTTCCGAGAGCCGGGCCTCGAGCCGGGCCGACAACAGCTCCCGCTCCCGGGCCCGACGCTGGAACTCGATCGCGTGAATGGCGGCGGCCATGCACCAGAACGCGATATTCTCCGAGATGAACCCCGAGGTGAGCATCCGACCGAGCGGCTGGAGCCGAAACCCGAGGACCTCGACCATGGTGACCCACTCGACCAGGTACTTGAGCGCCGAGGCCACGCCGCACAGCGCGAGATGAAGCGGGAGGTGTCGAGCCCAACCACGCCCGTCAATCGGAAACCGGCGGGCGGCCAGGAAGAACACCGGCGTGAAGATCGCGCAGCTGTACCACGACACCAGGCTGCTCACGATCAGCCGCCCCCAGTCGATCGGCTGGTCCGCGAGCTCGAGCCGGACCACCGCCTGACTGGCGCTCAGGATCGCGAGCACCGTCCAGATCCCGAATCCGAGCAGCCACCGCCGGGTCCTCGTCATGCCGGAAAGATGTCGCCAGGCCGGGTCGGGCTGGAAGCGGGCGGGTCCGAACTGGCCTTCGGGCGGGACGAGCGGTCCGCGGCGCCCTGGCTTTCGCCTCAGAGCTGCTGCCGGTGTTCCCCTTGATCATCACATCTTGACAGTCAAGATGTAGGAGCGGTATCGTCCGGACATGAACCAGCCCGGCGGCGACGTCATTCAGGGCACCATGGACCTGCTGATCCTCAAGACGCTGAGTCTCGAACCCCTCCACGGGTTCGGGATCGCCCGACGGATCGAGCAGATCTCCCGCGACGTCTTCAAGGTCAATCCAGGCTCGCTCCTGACCGCGCTGCAGCGGTTGGAGCGGGCCGGCTGGCTCGACGCCGAGTGGCGCCGGACTGAAAATTCGCGCCGGGCCAAGTTCTACAGCCTGACCCGGGCGGGCCGGAAACAACTCGAGGTCGAAACGGCGGACTGGAACCGACGCGCCTCGGCCGTCGGCCGGCTCCTTCGGACCGAGGGCTGAACCGTGACGCCCCGAGGCCTCTGGCGGCAGCTGACCCATGGCCTCCGGGCCCTGCTCGACCGCCCGGCCGCCGATCGGGACCTGACCGAGGAGGTCGAGCACTACCTCGCGGAGGCGGCTGCGGCGCATCGAGCCAGGGGCCTCTCGCCCGCGGACGCGCTGAGGGCCGCGCGGCTCGAGATCGGACCGGTCGCCGCCGTCCGCGAGCAGGTCCGAACCGCCGGCTGGGAATACGGGCTCGAAACGCTGCTTTCCGATCTGCGGTATGCGGATCGCCGGCTCCGGGCCGCGCCCGGCTTTACGGTCATCGCCGTCCTCACCTCTGCAATCGGGATCGGGGCCACCGCGGCGATCTTCAGCGCGGTCAAGCCAATCCTCTTCGAGCCGCTCCCCTACCCCGCTGCCGATCGCCTGGTGGCGATCTGGGAGAGCGGCCATGACGGCACCCGCCTGGCCGGGACCTTCGGGACCTACCGGACCATCGAGGAGCGGACTCGAGTTTTCGAGCGGATGGCGGTCGCGAAGGTATGGCAACCGATCCTCACGGGAAGCGAGCGTCCCGAGCGGCTGGAGGGCCAGCGCGTCTCGGCCGGCTACTTCGAGACCCTCGGCGTCGGCCCCGTTGTCGGTCCCGGGTTCCCGGTGGCGGAAGATCATCCGGGCGGCGGCCGTTCGGTCATCTTGAGCGACGGGCTCTGGCGGCGGCGCTTCGGCGCCGATCTCGACCTCATCGGCACGTCGATCCCTCTCGACGGCGATCCCCACGTAGTGGTGGGGATCATGCCGGCCGGGTTCGAGAACGTGCTTGCGCCCGGGGCCGATGTTTGGACCCTGCTCCAATACGGCCTCGACCAGGGTCGAGCCTGGGGTCACCACCTCCGGATGGTGGCACGACTCGCCCCCGATCACGACCTGACGAGCGCCCGGGCCGACCTCGCTACGATCGGACCCGATCTGGAGCGTCTCGCGGCCGCCGCCACCGGTTTCTTCCCCGGGCACTTCACGGTGATTCCCCTCGCCGAGGAGATCAGGGGTGGGGTGGCGGGGGCTCTCTGGGCGGTCATCGGTGCGGTCCTGCTCGTCCTCGTCATCGCCTCCGTCAACGTCACCAACCTGCTCCTTGGCCGAGGCGCCCAGCGCCGCGGCGAACTCGCGATCCGCGCCACCCTCGGCGCCGGCCGCGGCCGGCTGGTCCGCCAGCTCCTCACCGAGAGTCTCCTCCTCGCCGCGTTAGGCGGTCTCCTCGGGATGGCCATCGCGGCGGCCGGGGTCCGGCTCCTGGTGTCCCTGAGCCCGACCAGTCTCCCCCGGGTGTCGGCGATCGGCGTCGACGGAACCGTGTTCGCCTTCGGCCTGGTGCTCACCACGCTGGTCGGGATCGCCTTCGGGCTGGTGCCCGCGTTCCAGGCGGCGGGCCGGGATCCGCACGAAGGAATCCAGGGGACGTCCCGCCGCACCGTCGGCGGACACCGGCGGACTCGGAGCGCGCTGGTGGTGGCCGAAGTGGCCCTGGCGCTGGTCCTCCTCGTCACCTCGGGGCTCCTGTTCCGAAGCCTGGGTCGGCTCCTTTCCGTCGAACCGGGCTTCCAGCCGGCCAACCTCCTCACGATGCAGGTCCAGACGGCGGGTCCGCGGTTCGCGTCGGACACGAGCACCACTCGGTTCTTCCAGGACGCCTTGGACCGGGTCCGCGCGGTCCCCGGCGTGGTCGCCGCGGGGCTCGTCAACCAACTGCCCTTGAGCGGCGACCGGGACGAGTTCGGGGCCCATTTCGAGGCCGGGCCGACCGAGGCGGCGCGGGGCTTCAACGTGTTCCGCTACGCGGCAAGTCCCGGCTACCTCGAAACGATGGGAATCCCGCTCCGCCGAGGCCGGCTCCTCGACCAACGCGACGGGGCCGGGGCGCCGCGCTCGGTCGTGATCAGCGAGTCGCTGGCCCGACTGGCCGTGCCGAACGGAGACCCGATCGGCCGGCGGCTCTCCATCGGGCCGCCGGACGGGCCGCTCTACACGGTGGTCGGCGTGGTGGGAGACGTCCGGCAGGCATCGCTCGGGCTCTCGGAAGCGGCCGCGGTCTATACGACGCCGGCCCAATGGCGGTTCCCGGATAACACCATGTCGGTGGTGATTCGGACCACCGGGTCGCCATCGGGGCTCATCGACGCCGTTCGGAGCGCGATCTGGTCGGTCGACCGAGACCAGGCGATCGTCCGCGCCGCCACGATGACGGACCTGGTCACCGCGTCCGCGGCGGAGCGGCGGTTTGCCTTGATCCTCTTCGAGGCGTTCGCCCTCGCCGCGCTGGTGCTGGCGGCCGCCGGGATCTACGGGGTGATGTCGGCCAGCGTGGCGGAACGGACCCGGGAAATCGGCGTGCGCGCGGCGCTCGGCGCTTCCCGCCGCGCCACGCTCGGTCTGGTGGTCGGTCAGGGCATGACCCTCGCGGGCCTCGGGATGATCCTCGGCTTGGCGGGCGCATTCCTCGCTACCCGCGCGATCGTCGCGATGCTGTTCGGGGTCTCCCGGCTCGATCCGCTGACCTATCTCGGCGTCACGATGGTGCTCGGGCTGGTCGCGTTGCTCGCCTCTGCGATTCCCGCCTGGCGGGCCGCCCGGGTCGACCCGGCCACCACCCTCCGAACCGAATAGCCTGGTCGGGTCCGGCCGGGATCGGGAGCGCCGCCGAAGCGACTCCGCTTGCAAGGCCGTCCGCCGGCACCGTTGACCAATCGCGGCGACTGGTCGGTCCCCGTTAGGTTTGGGGCTGGAGCCCAGGAGCGACTGCCGCCGAGTGACTCAACCGTCCACCTAGTTCCTCGAACTCCAAGCCGCCCTTGCCGGCGAGTACTCCCTCGATCGGGAACTCGGCCGCGGCGGGATGGGCGTCGTCTACCTGGCCCGCGACGTCCAGCTCGACCGCGACGTCGCCATCAAAGTGCTCCCCTCCGCCGTCGCCCAAAGCCGGGAGGCACGCGAGCGGTTCCTCCGGGAGGCGCGGACGGCGGCCGGCCTCTCCCACCCGCACATCGTCCCGATCCACCGGGTCAGCGAGGCCGGCGGGTTCGTCTTCTTCGTGATGAGCTACGTCGAAGGCCAGACCCTCGGCGAACGGCTCCGCACCCAGGGGCCCCTCCCACCAGCCGACGCCGCCCGAGTGCTGCGCGAGGTGGCGTGGGCCCTGGCCTACGCCCACGGTCGGGGCGTGGTCCATCGCGACGTGAAGCCCGACAACATCCTGCTCGAAGCCGGAACCGGGCGGGCGCTCGTCACCGATTTCGGCATTGCCTACGCCGAGGGCACTAGCGGGTCGACCGACCCCGGCACCATCATGGGCACCGCCCACTTCATGAGCCCGGAACAGGCCGCCTCCGCGCCGGTCGACGGACGGAGCGACCTCTATTCGTTAGGCGTGGTCGGCTATCTGGCGGTGAGCGGCCGGCTCCCGTTCGATGCCGCCAACCTGCCGGCGCTGATCGTCCGGCAGTCGACCGAGACCCCGCCCGGCGTCCACACCGCCGCGCCGGGGTTGCCCCCCGCGCTCGGTGCCGCCATCGATCGGTGCCTGGCACTCGACCCTGACGACCGGTTCCCCGACGGCGAGGCGCTGGCGGCGGCCCTGGCGCCCGTGCCGGACACCCGGCCCACGCTCCCACCGACTCTTCGCGCCTGGCTCGCCGCCCGCAACCCGCTGCTCGTTCCCTATTTGGGGTGGTCCGGTGTGATCGGGACCCTGACGCTCGCGAACCTGCTGGCCTGGGTCACCGGCAATCGCCCCGATGGACCGGCGGATATCGTACTCCTGGGCGCGATTGCCTCGTTGCCGCTCCTGCCGATCGTCGGCTCCCACCTGAACCAGGCCCGCCGGCAGTTCAAAGCCGGTCATACCCTGGCCGATCTCCGGCGGGCCCTCGAGATCGGCCGGCGCGAGCGAGCCGAGAGCGAGGCGCTGGCAAAGGAAGACGAGGAGTCGACCAGCCATCGGGTCCTGCGCCTCGTCACGGTCGGCTCGGCCACTTGGCTGGCCGTGACGATCGGCTTCTTGATCCAGGGCGTCATTCACGAGAACACGACCGGGATCGCCTGGTTACTCGTACCGCTCGGCTCGACCCTGGTCCTCGGCGCAGTCAGCAACGCCCTCGGCGTCCAGTTCGTTCCCGAAAAGCTCCGAGGCTGGTGGCACGCGGGAATCCGCGAGCGGCTCTGGCAGAGTCGCATCGGCGAGTGGGTTGCCCGGAAGCTCGGCGCTCCAGAGCGGTCTCGGGTGGTCGGTGGCGGGGCCTTTCGCGCCACCGAGGCGGCCCTCGGCCTGGCGGCTGGGGAACTCTACGCGGCCCTGCCGAAGGCCTACCAGGAACAGCTGGCCGATCTACCGGCAACGGTCGCGGCGCTGGAGGCCCGGGCGGCCGAGGCGCGCGCGGAGCTTGAGGAGCTGAACGCCATTGGTCCGGTCGCGTCGCCCGGTCCATCGGACCGCCCCGTTCCCTCGAATGCGACAACCCTTCGGACCCGGCGCGACGCCGCCGCGGCCCAGTTGGCGGAAAGCGTGGCGGCGCTGGAGGGCATCCGGCTCGACCTGCTCCGGCTCCACGCCGGCGCGTCCGACTTGGCGCCGATCACCACCCTGCTCGACCGCGCCCGCCTCCTCGGCGAAGACCTCGGGCGCCTGGCTGATGCTCAGCGAGAGGTGGACGATGCCATCGAACCGGGCGCCCACGACCGGCGGCGCGCCAACACGCCTGCCTGAGTTCGAACCCGCGGTTTCGCGATTCCGACGACTGATCGCGCCGGACTAGCGTACCGCGTAGAGGTTCCCGTCGGTGCTCCCCACGTACAACACCCCGTCCACGATCGCGGGCGACGACAGAATCGACCCCACGGTGAACATCGTCCGCATCCCGATCATCATCCCGTCGAGGGTCCGGTCCGGATACATCCGCCCCGACTGAAAAACCCCGGCTGAATCGGTCCACTTGGCGCCATGCTCTTTCGAACCATCGGACTGGAAGTGGGCCAGGAACTTGCCGGTCCGGATGTCGACCGAATGAAGCCAGCCGTCAGCAGTTCCCTAGAAGACGGCGTTGCCCGCCCGTCGCCGCGTCGAGCGCTTTGAACCGGCGGCAGTCGGACGTCGCGAAGTAGACGACGCCATCCCGCACCGCCGGGGAACCGATCGTCCAACCGCCGTTGTTGTTGTGCTTCCACTTGAGAGTGCCGGTCTTGGCGTCCACCACGTGGAAGTGGCCGTCACGCCCGCCGACGAACACCAACCCGCCGGCCACCGCCGCGGAGCTCGCGATCCCGATCTGGTTGTAGCTGACGGTGTCGTTGCCCGTGGTGTAGCGCCAGCGCTCCTTGCCGGTGGCCGCGTCGAGCGCGTAGAGGTTTCGATCCCAGCTCCCGATGTAGACCAGCCCACCGGCCACCGCCGGCGACGCGTGGATCACGTCCCCGGCGGCAAACCGCCATCGGAGCGCGCCGGTCGCGGCGTCGAGCGCGTAGACATGCTGGTCGCCGCTTCCAATGTAGACCACGTTGTCCACCACGGTGGGTGACGAAAGGAAGACGTCGAACGGGTCCGGCATCCGCTCGGTCCGCGGCTCCGCGCCGTGGATCCCGGGCGCCGTGAATCGGCGTTCCCCTTTGGTCGCGAAGACCCAGCGCTGCTTGCCGGTGGCGGTCTCGATCCCATAGATGTTCCCATCGAGACTGCTGATGTAGACGAGGTCCCCGTGGACGGCGGGAGACGACGCGATCGGTCCCTTCGAGGCGAACTGCCACGCCTGGGCACCGGTGGTCTGGTCGATCGCGTACAGCTTTCCGTCGGTGCTGGCCACGTAGACCCGCCCTCCGCTCACCGCGGGCGACGACAGGACCCGCCCGCCGGTCTTGAATTTCCATACCAGCGTGCCCAAGGTGGGTGCGGGCGAGGAATAGACGCCTTCATGGGTTGGACCACCGCGGAACATCGCGGTTTGGGAGGAGGCGCTCGCGACGGGCGCGAGACCGAGGAGCAATATCGTGATAAGCGATCGATGGACCATGCTGGGAATCCTGGACGAGGATGGGAGAAGCCAGGATCCCTACGTTGCGTTGTCGTGGTTGGTTTACGGGACGTTGGCGCCGGACCGGCTCACCGCGTCAGGCGCCCTTCCCGGGCCCGATCGTCCCCCGATCGACGCTCGACCGGCCTGCGGCCAGTCGGGCCAGCGCCAACGAACCCGCGGCCGACACGGCGCTGAGCAACGCGGTGGGCCCGACGATGACCGCCACCCGCAACCAGAGTGAGGGGACCCCACCGGCCACCCCCAACCCGATCGCGAGGCCGCCTAACAGGATCCCGACGACCACGCCCCACCCCCCGAAACGAGCCAGCGACAACTCCTCGAAGCGGCGGCGCCCCGCGGTGGCCCAGAGCAGGACGGAGAACACCACGCCGCCGAGGAAGCCGGGAATCGCGAGCGTCTGCGGCCACATGTCGAGGATCTTCCCATGGGGGTCGAAGATCCCTTCCATGACCCCGCCGCCGATCACGGCCCATCCGAGCGCCCACGTCAGGCCCATGCCGATGGTGCCGCGGAGCCGCCGCGCCAGGTTCCGCATTCGCTGTCCGGTTACGGAGCGGCCCGTTGAAACGTCATGGCAGCACCTGGCGCGGAGAGCAGGAGCGCCGTCGCCGGCCCCCCGGTGCCCCGGAACGTCACGACGATGCCTCGTCGGGCGTCTGGGACAAAGCTCTCGTCGCCCTGATGGAGGAGGCGGGTCGGCGCAGAGCCCGGCAGCGCGATCGTCAGGCCGCCGGGCCCATCAGACACGACGATCTGGGCATCGCCCTGCCGGTAGGAGCCAGTGACCCGACCCCGCAGGCCATCGGGGACGGGCAGATCAACGATGCGCGGTTCCGGAATGTCGAGGAGCACCCGGGAAATCCGCCGTTCGAGGGTCTCGGGCAATCCCACTTCCGTGTTGGCCAGGACGGCGACCGTCAACGAATCGGCGGGATAGGTGATCAGCTGAGCATGAAAGCCGTCGATCGAACCGTTATGGTAGACGAAGGGATGCCCGCCCAGCTGGCCGACCGACAGGCCAAAGCCATAGACCATCGGTTGATCGTCCGGCAGCTTGGCGGGCGTGACCATCTCACGATACCCGGCGGCGCTCACCACCCGACCCGAAGCCAGCGCCTGGCTCCACGTCAACAGATCACCGACGGTGGCGCACAGCGATCCCGCGGCAAACGGCTGGTTCATGTCGATGTACGCGGCGTTGACGAACCCGGTGGCCACCCGGTTGTACCCACGGGCCCGCCCGGGGATGATCGGCCGGCTGTCGCAATAGCGAAGAGTCTTCAACCCGAGCGGCTGGCCGATCTTCCGTTCGATGTAGTCCCCGTAACG
>CADEGB010000083.1:1075-14200 GCA_902826755.1 uncultured Gemmatimonadota bacterium | reverse complement strand
CGATAACGGCTCAACTCAACTCGAAGGTCGCCATTCCGATAGTTGAGAATGACCGGCTTACCGGCGGCCCGCGCCAGGCACACCGCGGGAAGGGATGAAATCAGGAAACTGGAGAAGCGGGCCGAATTGACGTGGACGACGTCGAAGCCACGCAGGCGACCGAGCACTTGCGCGAGGTAGACCCCGTTGGTGACCAGGGTCCTGACGACCGGTACCCGCTGGAGCGCTCCGACCACCCCGCCGAACCTCGGCGCGATGGACTGCTGCTCAACCCGCACCTTGTTGGTGGCATTGAGCGCCCGAGTCAGTCGGTCGGCCTGCACCGCGATCCCGCCTGGGAAGCTGTCAACGGTTGGGCCGACGAGGAGCACTCGCAGCGGCTCTCGCAGAGCGGTCAAAGCGCGTACTCCCGCAGGTAGCCGGCCACCATGGCCTCGATGCTGTAGTGGGCCTGAACAAACGAACGAGCTGCCTGCCCCGCTTGGGCCCGGAGTCCCGGGTCAGCCAGGAATCGGGCAAGCTCGCCACCAAATCCAACCTCGTCACCGACGGTCACGGTCACGCCGCAGCCCGCCTCGGCGACAATCTCGGTCACGTCGCCCACGGCGGTCGCGACAACCGGCAGGCCGCTGGCCATCCCCTCGAGTAACGCGAGCGGAAGTGCCTCGGTCGTCGAGCTGAGCGCGAAAACATCGAGCGCCTTGAAGAACCGCTCGGTGTCGTTCCGCCAGCCAACGAACTGGACCCGTTCTCCGAGACCGGCGGCAGCGGCTTGCTTCTCGAGCGCCTCCCGTTCATCCCCGTCGCCAATGAGGACCACGCCGAGATCCGGGCAACTCGGCAGGGCCGCAGCGGCACTCCGAATCAGGAGACCCAGGTCTTTCACCTTGTCGAGGCGCCCGGCTGCCCCCACCAGGGGGTTCCCCTTCAGTCCAAGCTGCCTCCGGACCTCTTGTCGTTGGGTCGGCGACGCGGGTGAGAAACGTTCGGTATCGATGCCATTGGGGACAACCCTCAGCCGGTCTGGTGGCACTCGAATCTCGTTGACATAGAGCGCCTCCGCCGAGTGGGCCACGGTCACGAAGCTGTCGACGGCACGACTCGCCAGCCGCATGAGCGGCCTCATCCGCGGGGCCCGGGCAAAGTAGCGACTGGAATGCTCGGTATGCACCCAGCGGGCGCCGCCGAGGAGCTTCCCCGCCGGCAGAGCATGAAGGAGCGCACTCGGATGATGGGTATGGATGACCCGTGGCCGGTGCTTGCGAAGCACCGAGTGGACTCGTTGATGGAACGCCAACGACCAGAAGTGACGGCCGCCAAGAACGGTCACGTCCAGGCCCTCGGACCGAGCCAAATCGGCAATCTCTCCCCCCCCGTCGAGCGCGAGGACCGCCGACGGATACCCCCGACCCGACAGCAGCCGCACGAGATTCAGGGCCACCACCTCGAGTCCCCCCTTGTCGAAGGCCAAAACGACGTGGAGGACGGCAAGGCGGCCCTGCCCGGTCGTCATCGACCCGCCCGCCCGGCGAGGGCGGCCGTGACCTCACGCGCCATCAGGAGGCAGCGCCCGCCCCACCCTTCCGTGGCAACCGCCCGGGACGCGTGCCGTCGCCCCTCCACCGACCGGGGCGAGGCCAAGGCGCTCGCGACCGCATCGAGGAATCCCTGGTGGTCCGCGGCCACGGCAAGGCCATCCACCGCACCGAGGGCGACCACCTCGGGCAACGCGGTCGAAACCACGGGCAAGCCCGCTGAGAGGTACTCACGAAGCTTGATCGGATTGACGGCGTCGGTGAGTTCATTGAGCACGAACGGAATCAACCCGATCGAAAACGCCTGACAGTAGGCCGGCAGTTCCTGGTAGGCCTTCTGGCCAAGGATGTGGAGGTTCGGGACTCCCTGGACCGGACCAAGGTCGATCATAGAGCGGCCAACCAGGACGACGTGGGCTTCCGGGAACCGCTCCGCGAGCCGCCGGAGCAGCACCAGATCAACCCAATCCTGAATCAGGCCAAAGAATCCGAGGATCGGGCGCCCATCGTTGGGGAGGTCGGTGGGCCGCGGCAGCGTCTGGAACGCGGCGCGGGCAAAATGGTCCCATTCCACCCCGTGCGGGACCAGGACCGTCCGTCGAGCCAGCGGCTCGCAGTCGAGAAACAGGGGTCGGGCCGAGGCAAAGGTCACGTCGGCCTGGCGGCAGAGAATCTCATGACAGGCCCGCATCTCGACGGCGTCGAGATCACTGAACTCCCACCAGCGATCGACGCAGTGGTAGACGAGGCCATGGTGCGGGATCCGGTCGAGGTATCGAGCCACCGTCGGGGCGTAGACCCAGAGGAGGGGCGGTTGCCGGACGCCCGCCTGCCGCAGGGCACGTTGGATCGACCACCGGTAGAGCAGCGCATTGAGCCGGGCAATCAGGGGATTGCCGGGCAGAGGAATGGCCGCCGGGCTGAGGACCCAGATCCGGTCGGCGACGTGACGGAGCCCCCCAAGAGCTTTGCGGGCTTTTGCCCACAGCCGGCCGAGGTCGGCGCCGCTGGCCAGGTTGGGGCGGCGCATCCCACTTGCCTCGACCCAAATGACCTCGCGATACCTGCCCAGGGTCTTCATGACGTGGTGCTTGCTGGTCGGATCGGTGGCGAAGTCATTAGCAAAGCAGACAACCGGCGGCAACCGCCCAGCTTCCAGGGCAAGCTCGGCCTCCAGGGACTCGGACGGCAGGGACAGTTCGGGCATCAGGTGCCGAGGTGGGGGTTGGAGGTTGCCGGGCCCAATGTCACAGTCACCGTCAGGTTAGGTAACATGAAGTCCGATTTGGGTTTGCAATATCCGAGCCAGGTAGAATCTAACCCCGCGTTCCCGATTTTTCCCTTGCGGCTAGCAGCTGACCTAACGGGCCAGCCCCGATGTTGGCGGCAGGTGTGTTCGCCCGCTGGCGGGAGAACGTCACCGCATTGTTAAGCGACATCCGTCGGCAAGCCCGGCGCGCGAGCCTCACCTCCGACGAGAAATGCGGACGCATGACCATGCTTCGATCCCTGGCCAGGGCGGTTCTTCCGGCCTCCGCCCGGCAGCGCCTCCGACAATGGCATCGGGACCGGACCTTGGAGCGGGCAGTGCAGACTTTTCGATCGCTCGACCATCTCGAGCCCATTCCGGCGGAGGTTTTTGACGACCTGAGCTACGGTTGGGGGAATTCGAGTTGGTCGGCACGTCTGGAGTTAATCGAAACAACGATTCAATTTGGAACAACGACGACAACCCCCTTGCTCGAGTGCGGGTCGGGACTCTCCACCGTGATTCTTGGATTGGCCCTTGGAGGGAGCCAGACTCGGATCTGGTCGCTCGAGAACGACCGAACTTGGCTCGAACGGACCCAGGCGGCGCTTGACCGGTTTGGGATCACTGGGGTCCGACTCCTGCATGCTCCACTCCGCGACTACGGCGGGTACCAGTGGTATACACCGCCGCTCGACCAGATGCCGGCTGGGTTCGGCATCGTGGTGTGCGACGGCCCCCCAGGGTCGACGCCAGGGGGGCGCGGTGGCCTGGTGCCCGTCATGGGCAGCCGGTTGCTGCCCGGGTGCCGGATCCTCCTCGACGACATTGAGCGGGCTGAGGAGCAAGCAACGATGGCGGCGTGGGCCCGGACGTTGGGAACTGAACCGGTCGTCATGGGATCGCGGAAGCCGTTCGGGCAGCTTACCCTTCCAGGCTGATCCGCTCCTCAGGGAGGACGCCATCCAGCCGGCTGTCACCATCATCATGCCGATCCGGAACGAGCAGGCGTTCCTGGCCCGGTGCCTCGACTCCGTTGCCGCGACGGACTATCCCCTCGATCGACTCGAAGTACTGATCCTCGACGGCGAGAGCACCGACCAGTCAGTCGAGATCGCGACGAGCTACCGGACCCGGATCCCCGGGCTGCGGGTCGTCCCGAATCCGGCGCGGATCCAGGCGGCCGCGTTCAATCTGGGCCTCGGCCTGGCGCAAGGCGAGGTCATCGTCCGAATGGACGCCCACACGCTCTATGCCCCCGATTACGTCAGCCGGTGCGTCGCATTGCTCGAGACGACCGGTGCCGCCAATGTCGGAGGTCCGCAACGGTCGGTCGGCGAAAACCCGCTGGGCCACGCAATCGCGTTCGCCGTTTCATCCCGGTTTGCGGCGGGCGACGCGGCGTATCGGTATGCCACCGCCGACGTCTGGGGTGACACCGTGTATCTGGGATGCTGGAAGAAGGAGACGCTGAAGGCCCTGGGTGGGATGCGGCCGGATTGGGCGGTCAACGAGGACTGGGAGATGAACTACCGGCTCCGGCAGACCGGCGGCCGGATCCTGGTATCGCCGTCGGTACGGAGCACGTATTTCGTCCGGGGCACCCTCAAGAAACTGGCGACCCAGTACTTCCGCTACGGCTTCTGGCGGGTCCGGACCCTCACGGTCCACCCCCGCTCGCTCCGGTGGCGCCAGTTGATCCCCGCCGGGTTTGCCGGGTACGGGTGGACCCTGCCGGCGACGGTGGCATGGCTCGGGTGGCCCGCGCTGATCCCGTTAGGCGCCTACGGGGCCGGACTCGCGGCGGCTACCGCGACGGGGGCGCGCACGCCCGGGGTGCCGTGGTGGTACCTGCCGGTGATCTTCCCGCTCATTCACCTCAGCTTCGGCACCGGATTCCTGCTGTCCGTCCTCCGGCACGTCCCCGGCCGGCTCCTCCGGGGCCGGGCCCCATAGCCCGGCCGACTTACTCCGCCGCCGAGTCCTCTCCGTCCTCGAAGTGGAGACAGGCGGTCGGATCCGCGGGAACGGGGCGTTGGCGGACCACTTTGGCCGGGACGCCAACCGCCGTCGCGTAGGCCGGGACATCGCGAACCACCACGGCGTTGGCCCCGATCTTGGCGCCGGCCCCGATGATCACCGGGCCGACCACCTTGGCACCGGCGCCGATGAAGACGTTGTCGCCGATGAGCGGACTGGCGCCCCGTTCCGCCCCGATCGTGACCTGATGTTCGAGGAAAACGAAATCGCCGGCTCGGACCAGCCGGTTGATGACGACCCCGGTGCTGTGGATCATCACGAACCCACGGCCGAATTCGGCGCCTCGTCCAATGAGGCAATTGCAGAAGATCCCGTTGAGCCGATTGAAAAGGAACTCGAGCGGGGTCAGACCGCGCCACCGGGACCACTGCTGGATCCGATAGAAGATCATCGAGAGCGTGGCGTCGGTGAACAACAGCCGGAGCTTCTTCCGAACGCCGCGTCCCGTGCCGTAGCACCACCGCGCCTTGAGGCTCAGGTCTTCCCGGATGAGACCGATCAGGGACCGGCTCGCCGTCGCACGGACCTGGGCCTCGGCGGCTCGGGCGACCGCGTCCCGGTCGGTCTGGTCCACTGCTGCCTGCGACTCAGCCATCGCGAAACCGGCTCCCTGAACGGGCGTTAACTGTTACCATGCATTAACTTACGGGCTCCCACCTGTTGCAGGAACCACGCCACTGTCCCTGTGGTTCGGGCGTGGCGCCGGCGCCGCACTGGCGGGAATCTTGCAGTATGCGTCACGTTCGGCCAGCGGGCGAATGCGCTCCCCGGCCGACGCGACTATCGACCAGCCATTGCCACCGAGGGTACTCATGCGCGACACCGCCAGGGTCATCATGCTCGAGTTCAACGAGCTGAGCCCCTCCCTGATGACCAAGTTCATGGCCCAGGGCCACCTCCCCAACTTCCGGCGGATGTTCGAGGAGTCGATGACGTACGTCACCGACGCCCAGGAAAAGCAGGAGGCGCTCGAGCCGTGGATTCAGTGGGTGACGATGCACACCGGGCTCTCCTACGACCAGCATGGTGTCTTCCTTCTGGGTGACGGCCACAAGTGCTCGACCAAGCGGACCTGGGACGTGGTGTCGGATCAGGGTGGCCGCGTGTTCGTCTGCGGGAGCATGAACCTCCGGTATGACCGTCCGATCAACGGGATGGTCATTCCCGATCCGTGGACCCAGGGAGTCGAACCGACGCCGGCCGGCGAATTCGATCCCTACCTCACCTTCGTCACCACCAACGTCCGGGAACACACCAATTCCAAGGTCCCGCTGGCCAAGAGCGACTACCTCAAATTTCTCTGGTATCTGGCCCGCCACGGCCTCTCGGCCGCGACGATCGGGTACATCATCCGGCAGCAGATCAGCGAGCGATTCGTCCCGGAGCACAAGTGGCGCCGGGCGGTGATCCTCGACCGGTTCCAGTTCGATCTGTTCCGGCACTACTATCGGGCCACCGACCCGCACTTCGCGACGTTCTTCATCAACAGCACGGCCCACTTCCAGCACCTGTTCTGGCGCAACATGGACCCGACCGGGTTCAAGGTGCAGCCCAGCAAAGAGGACCAGGACGACCATGGTGGGGCGGTGCTCTACGGCTACCAGCAAATGGACTGGATCGTCGGGCAGACCCTGGCGATGGCGGGGAACGATCGCACGGTGATCTTCTCGTCGGCGCTGGGCCAGCAGCCCTGTCTCAAGTACGAGGAGCAAGGCGGGAAGGTCTTCTACCGTCCCAAGGACATCGGCGCGTTCCTCCGGTTCGTCGGCCTGACGATTCCGCACCAGGTCGAGCCGGTGATGTCGGAGGAATTCAACCTCCACTTCCGAACCGAGGCCGATGCCGCGGCCGCCATGGCGGTGCTCGATGCGGTCCGGGTCAACGGCCGCCCGGGACTCCGGTCGCGACTCAACGGCAAGGACATCATCACGGGGTGCGGCATCTTCGAGCAGATCGAGCGCAACTCGACCATCGCCACCGGAGCCAACCCGGCTCCGGTTCCCTTCTTCGAGTGGCTGTACCAGGCGGAGGGGATGAAGAGCGGGATGCACCATCCCGACGGAATGTTTTGGATCCGGCGACCGGATCGCAAGGCGTTTGCCTACCCCGGCAAGGTGCCGCTGCGGGCGTGCGCGGCGACGATCCTGAAGCAGCTGGAGATCGCCCCGACGAGTTGGATGACCGAGCCGGCCCTGCCGGAATCGGCAACCGCCCCCCGCCCGGTCCCTCAGGGGGTCTGAGGCGGTTCGACGACGCGCAAAGCCGCCGCGGCTGTCAGGCCGCGGCGGCTTTGCTGTTCCGGAACCAGTCCCAGGTCCGGGCCAGGCCTTCCCGAAGGTCGATCGTGGGCCGGTAGCCAAGCACCACGCCAGCGCGCTCCAGGCTGGCGAGCGAGTCCCGCACATCGCCCGCCCGGGGAGGCCGGTGTTCGACCGGAAGTTCGGCGCCCGTCACCTCGCGACAGAGCCGAACCAGCTCGAGCAGCGACGTCCGTCCCCCCGCGCCGCAATTCACCACCCACCCGTTGATCCGGGCCACCGGCTCCTGCCCGGCCAACATGTTGGCCTCGACCACGTTGTCGACGTAGGTGAAGTCGCGGGTCTGGTGTCCGTCTCCATTGACCGTGATCCCCCGCCCCAAGGAGGCCGCCTCGAGAAAGGCCGGGATGACCGCGGCGTAAGCCGACTTGGGACTCTGCCGCGGCCCGAAGACGTTGAAGTACCGGAGCGCCACTCCCTCGATCATTCCGGCCCGGGCAAAGGCCAGGACATACTGCTCGCCAGCCAGCTTGGCGGCGGCATACGGCGACCGAGGAAGTGGTTCGACGCCCTCGGTCTTGGGGAGCACTGGCGTGTCACCGTAGACCGAACTCGAACTGGAGTAGACGAATCGACGGACGCCGGCGTCGCGGGCGGCATGCAGGAGCCGGAAGGTGGCATTGGCGTTGTGGTTGTGGGACGCCCACGGGTCGGCCATCGACCGGGGAACGCTCGGCAGGGCAGCCAGATGCCAGATGGTATCGACCCCTTGCGTGACCGCAGCACAGACGGCCGGGTCGGTGAGATCGCCCTTGACGAAGTCGATCCGGGTCCGGAAGGCGTCGAGATTGGCCTCCGCTCCGGTCGAGAGATTGTCGACCACCCGAACGGTTGCCCGCTCGCGAACCAGTCGTTCCACGACGTGGGAGCCGATGAAGCCGGCGCCGCCCGTCACCAAGTACGTTGCCACCCTTGCCTCCTTATGCCACTTCGACGGTCGTCCGCGCAAGGCGCGGCAACGAACCGGTCCAATCGGGACGAGTGAAGAGTTTCCCACAGTAATTCACGGCCAGCCGCCTGAGCCCGCGCGAGCGAGCCTCCTCTAGCGGGAGACCCTCGGGGTTCGGAAGGGTCGCCACGGTTCCCGGCGGTCCGAACCCAGCGAGGCCCTCCGCGAGAATCGCCAGGTCGGCCGCGTCGAACGGTCCCCCGAACAGGTTGGTCAGGCAGGCGAACGGCTCGACCCCGCGAGTCGTGGCGCGCTCCGCCAATACGGCCAACCCTCCCCGGCCGGTCAGCGTCCCCCGATCCGGCAGGCCGAGCCATCGGGTTCCCCGGGGGTCGGTGAGGTAGTGACGCCACTGCTCCTCGGTCGGCGCGCTGGCGAGGAGATCCGCCGGGCCCGACGCCGGCAAACCCGGCGGAGGGGAAGCCTCGCGAGCCGTCGCCGTCCGGGGTATCACCATGCCCAGGCTCGGGTATTCCCCGAGGTCAACCGTTCGAAAGCCCGCCGCTTCGTACGCCCGCACCAGGAGGCTCAAGCCGACTGATCCCTCGAGACCGAAGGTGATCACGGCCTGCGCGCCGGCCGCGACGAGACGATCGAGCAGCACGGCGTACAGTCGGTGACCGAGCCCGCTGCCTCGCGCCTCCGGCGCCACGGCGACGAACGAGACGAGGTGCGCGTCGATCGGGGTGCCGGCCACCTCCACCCGGCGGGGCGTCGCGGCCGCGAACCCGACCCACTCGGACCCCGCTTCGGCCCGGACGGCCACGGCACCGATCCCGTCCGCGGGCGGAAAGCCGAGTTGCCAACGGAGGTAGGCCTCGGTGTAGTGCAACGCCGGTGGTGCCCACGCACGGCGGAGCAATGCGGCCCCGGACGCCGCGGCCCCGGCGGGGTCGACTGGGGCCACCGTTACCACGATCTCATCCCGCCGCCGTCCGGAACTCAGGAGCCTGCTGAACGAACGGCGGCCAGCCGGCCGGGTCGCTCCCGTGCTGGGCCACGAAACCGTGGACCCACCGCTCGAGACCGAACGCCACGCAGACGCTGTGCATCGGACCGGCGTTGGCCTCGGTGACGCCGAACGCCTTGCCGAAAAAGTCCGTGTGATAGTTGAACGATCCCACCGCCATGAAGTCGTCGGGCCCGAGTTCGAGAGCGATCTCGTACTTGGTCTCCGAGCTCAGCTGGAAGTAGGTCTTGGCGGTCGCGTCGGGCGCGACGAAGAACGGGTCACTGGCGGTCCGGATCTCGGCCACGACGCCAAGCTGGTCGAGCAACGGAATGAACCGACCGATCGCCGCCTCCCGCTCCGCGAGCACCCATTCCTTGGTGCCCACGAAGACCAGTTCGCGCATGGTGAAATCCCAGAGGCGCCGCAGATCCCGGACGTTGGTGGATTCGTACCGGAAGCACTTCCCGCAGACGCTGTAGGCCAGCCCGGGGGCGCCGATCTGATCGCCGGCGTGCATGTGGTAGACGTGGTAGCACACCGCGGGCGAGAGACACGCCTCCGGGGTGGCCATGTTCCCGAGGGCCTGTTCGTCGAGCGTATCCCGCTTCTGGTGCCGGGCCCGGAAGTCGGCGATGTGTTTGAAGTCCTCCTGGAGGTGCGCCGCGAACGTGACGTACTGCGGGAACGACCGGAAGTAGTCGCACTTGGCGAGTGCATCGGACGGGATCAGCGTCGGCGTATTGAGGTGGATCGGACGCCACGGATCGCCGAACTCCCGGAAAATGCGATCGAAGAACCGGTACAGGCTGAGGGCGGTACCCTGCAGGGCCACCTGGCCGAAGCCGAGCATGGTGGCACCCGGGGGCAAGCCGATCGGCCCCGCGGCCGCCGGACGCCCAGCGCCCGAGGAGCGGTGGACCAGCTTCCGCTCGAGGCTCCGCAGACCGCGCTGGATCCGGACGGCGAGTTGCTCGACTTGGGGCGCGAGTTCGGCCTGCAACTCGTCGGGCACTTCGCACCGGAGGGTGCTGGGGTCGTCGAACGCGATGGCCCGGATGGCCTTCGACACGTGGGCGACCTGCTTGGCGATCTCCTCCCGCACCATCTCGTTGGCGGGATTGGGGAGACGAACGAGGATGACGCTCACGAGGCGGCTCCCTGCTGAAGGCGGACGGCCAGATCGGCCAGGCGGCGGGCGGTTCGATGCTCGACGAACTCGGCGTCGGGAATCGACACACCGAATGCGGTTTCGAGTTCGAGCAACACTTCGAGGGCCCGCACCGACTCGAGGCCGGCTTCGTACACGTCGAGGTCGGGATCGAGCGCCGGCAGTTCGCCGATGCGGCAGACGATCTCAACGACCTGCTCAAGGGGAGTCGCCATCAAAATCCTCACGTTTCCTTCGACACGGCGTTGGGGGCGTTCGTCAAATTCCCGATCCGGCGGGCCGGATTGCCGGCGACGATGGTGTTGGCCGGGACGTCGCTCAACACGACGGAGCCGGCACTCACGACACTACCTTCCCCGATCGACACACCCGGGAAGACCATCGCGCCGAATCCGATCCAGACGTTGTCGGCCACGGTGATCGGCTTGACGGAGTCGGGGTCCGGCGGCTCACCCCGGCGCCGGCGTTCGGGGTCGGCCGGATGGCCATTGGAATCGAAAAACCGAACGCTGCCGGCGATCCGGCAATCCGCCCCGATGGTGATCGCTCGACCGACCGTGAACGAACACCCGTGTCCAATCCCAGTCCGATCGCCGATGGTCAGGGTCGGGTGCTCGGTAAATCGGGCGGCAAATCCGAACGAAATCTTGCCATCGAGGAGCACGTCGTCGCCGACGATGATCCTCCCTCGGCCCTTGACCCAGTGCACGAAGCTGCCGGTGTGGAGCCGGCGACCGTACTGGTGGCAATAGGCCTTGAACAGCGGCTCGCACACGAGGACCCGGTACCCGACGTACCAGAGGCCCCGGATCGCCACGTACACGGCGAGGATCGGCTTGACGATCAGCGCGGGAGCCGGGACCGAGGCGCCGCGGACGGCCCGATAGGCCGACCGCAACACGCGGCCGACCGCGCCCGTCCCGAGCGCGGCACGCCTCAGCCCCGACATTTCCAACCCTGATCGAACGGCATGCGTCAGTTGAGCTGGATGTCCGACGCGTCCCGCGGTTTGATGGACCAGGCGCCGGTCCCGTTCGGCACGAGCACCCCGCGGACGTTCATCGAGCGGCCCGGAACGAACACAGTCCGATTGACATTGATGGTGCCGTCGATGATGACGTCGACCGTACCGGATCCATCGCTGGCCCGGACCCGGAAATCGGGCGAGACGGTCGCGCTGTCGCTGATCAAAGCGGCCGTGACTTGAACAAGGGCGGCATCCAGCACCCCAACATTGGCAGTGGCGGCCACACCGCTCGACACCGGAATCGGGATCGGCGGGGGGCGCAGCGCGAGCCGGACGATCCGGGCAATATCGGCGACCGGCTGCCCCGCGCGGGTTCCCGTGGTCCCGATGACGGTGACACTGTCACCCGCGTTGTTGCCCGTGGTGGAGCCGAGGAACCCCGCCCTGGTCAGGCGGATGAAACCGGAGGAATCCGCGAGGTGCACGGTGGTGTCGCGGAACGTCTGAATGGTCGAGAGGAGGATCCCCCGGAGAAAGACCCGGCGGCCGGGGACGAGGGCTCGAGCGGCGCGGACGGAGATCTCGGGGTACTCGAGCCGAACGATGACTTCCGCGACGGTGTCGGCTGGCGCCAGGGTGACGACGGTGGAGTCGCCCGCTCCGACTCGGAGCGAGTCGCCAAGGGCACTGGAGACGACCGAGCCGGCGTATTCACCGACCGGCACCCGTTCGAACCGGACCAGGCCCTGGGCATCGGCGGTGCCGGTGCGGAGCGCGCCGCCACCGGCCGCGGGCTTCAGGTCGAGTTTGATCTGGGCGGCGACGGTGTCGAAGGTGGTCGGCGTTTTGGTGCCGTCCCGGTCGACGTACACGGCGACCGCGATGGTGCCGGTCTGGAACGACCCGAAGCCGAGTGTCGATCCCGCATTTTCGCACCCCGTCACGCCCACGAGCAGGAGCGTCGCGACGGTCCAGGCCGCCAGGCCTTGCTGACGATACGGCTTCATCTCGATCACTCCAGTCGGAGGCCGACGCGGATCCAGCGCGGCTCACCGATCCGGGCAAGGGACTTCCCGAATCGGGGGTTCACCGCGAGCGGGATCAGGAGGCGACCCGCGGTGGTGGTGGAGAGCTGTTGGGTCGGGTCGATCGTCACCAGGGCCCGGTCGACGATTCCCTGGGAACTGACGACGAGGTTGAACCCGTCGATGACAAGTCGGACCGGTCGGGTGCCGGTCGGCAGCCCGATCGACACATGGACGTCGAGCGCGCCGACCCCATCCGCCCGGCAGCTGTTGCGCACGGCGAAGGTACCGGTGGCTGTGCAACCGGCGGCCGTGAGCGCGGCGGAAAGGCCGGGGATCGACCCGAGGATCGGGGCCGGATCGTTGGCGGCCGATCCGTCGCCGTTGAGGTCAACGCCGAGCGGGAGTCCCGGAGTGAAGCCGAGACCTGAACGCCAGCGGCCCCGGATCCCGAGACGCGGCGCCATGGTGCCGCCGCCTCGAATTTCGATCCCGCCCACGACGCGATGGGGAATGTCGAGGTCCAACTGGCCGACGGTCCAGTCGGCACCACCGGCGAGCCCATCGGGAAACGGCGAGAGCTGGTCGGCGGGATCAGGCGAGAGGATTCCCGGGCGATTGTCGCGAGTACGAGACCAGGTGTAGGCGACATCGACCCCGAGCGCACCAAGCCGTTTCTCCAACCGGGCGGACACCTCGTAGTAGTCCGAATAGCCGGTCGGCGCGAGGCCGAACACGTGATCGAACGCCGCGAAGCGACGACCGGAGCCTGGTCGTGGCACCACCAATCCGTCGATTTTGTCGAGGGTGGCGTAGACCGGCCGCTCTTCCGTCGTGGTCGCGACCGGGGCGGTGATCCGATTGAGATCAACGCGCCGGAGAAGGAAATCGGTGTGGTTGAACAGACCGGTAAGCGACAGGG
>CADEGB010000083.1:0-1065 GCA_902826755.1 uncultured Gemmatimonadota bacterium | reverse complement strand
CGAGGGATTGGGTCAGGCCGCCATCGACGCGGAAGGTCCGCGGCGCTCGATAGGTATCGGAAAAGAGCGTGATCCGATCGGCGACCGTCCCGGCGGTGGCGGACTGCGGCCAGTTCACCAGGGACCCGACAGCCCGTCGGACCCGCCGGCTGCCGATGGCCTCGGCGAACAGCGCGGGGTCCAGTTCTCCGGGCGCGAGGCCGATCCCGCCACGGACCACGGTCTTCCCGAGGTTCCTGACGTTCCAGACGAAACCGCCTCGGCCACCCAGCCCCTTCTTGTCGAGCGGCTGGCCCACGGTGGCGATGCCGGACGCCGTGATCCACGCCGTGTTGGGGAGGATCGTTCCGGTTGGAAAGCGCTGGACATCGTACGTGACGCCGGCGGTGATCGTCACTTCCGGCGAGAGGCTCCAGGCGTCCTGGAGAAACACCCGGGGCGAGACGACCGTGAAGCCCACTGGTTCGACGGCGCCGTCGAGGGCGACCACGCTGCCCCGGTTGGCGGCAAAGCCATCGAGCCCCGGGTAGACGACCGTCGGCGTGGCGCCGAAGGCGTAGGTCTGACCATAGTCGGCAAGCCGGACGGCGCCACCCAGTTTGAACTGGTGTTGTCCGGCGGCGATCTGGAACGCGTCGCTCAGGTCGAATTGGGTGACTTGGAACGTTGCCGGGAAGATCGGTTGGCCCCCGAAGCCGATGCCGGATTCGGACAGGAGTGTCGCCGGCAGGGTCGAACCGGCCCACGTCCGTCGAACGGATGAGAAGCCGATCCTGGCCTCGTTGGCAACCGATCCCCCGGACGAAGCCAGCGAGGCGACGGCGCTGAGATCGCGACCGGTGAGTGAGACGCCTGGTCCAAAGCCCGCGAGGTCACTCTGCGCCGGGGCGCGTTCGTCCAGACTCGCCGCCGCCACCCGGAGCCCGAACGAGTGAGCGGCCGAGAGGCGCCAATCGACTCCACCGGACCCCGAGGCGGCGCGCCAGCGTCGAACGGGCGGGGCCGTCAGGCTCTCCACGTTCTGGCCGTACCCGTCGGCGATGGAGCGGACCGCGGCCAAGAGCG